>DASXMT010000243.1:0-4952 GCA_036495505.1 Acidimicrobiales bacterium
TGCCGCGCCAACCGGTACCGGTGCCTGAACGGAGTGGCCGCCAAAGCCGCGTGGGCATCGGTATCGATTCCGCTGTCACCCCGAGCCTCGCAGCGCCGGCCAACCCTCAAGCCTGGTTGGCATGGGCAGCCACGACCTCGGCGGCTCCGTTCAGCTTTGTCGTGTCCACTCCCAGGCCGGCGGCTACGCGCTGGCCGAGATTGGTGTCGACCGATAACCAGTAGGCCACAACGCGTCGCTGTACCTCCGAGGTCACGTGATCGTTGGCATGGCCGACGATGTTCGTGGCCAGGTGCTCCCGATCGAAGTCGCTCATCACCTGGCGAACCAGGGTGCCGGCCTGAGCGAAGTCGTCGTCTTCGGCGTGCCTGTCGTAGGCGTACCGTCCGAGCTCGCCCGCATCCACGGCCCAGTTGACCTGCCCGGCCCGCTCAGGATCGGCGATGGGGCCGCCGTAGGAATTCGGAGCGTAAACAGGCTGGTTGCCGGCGTGGCGATAGGTCATGGCGCCCTCTTTGTTATAGGAGTGCACCTCGACCTTGGGGGCGTTGATCGGCAGCTGCTCGTAGTTGGTGCCGACACGGTGGAGGTGGGTGTCGTGGTACGAGAAGATCCGGCCCATCAGCATTTTGTCCGGGCTCAGGCCGATGCCCGGGACGAGGTTGGCGGGCGAGAAGGCCGCCTGCTCCACCTCGGCGAAGAAGTTCTGCGGATTGCGGTCGAGCACCATGCGCCCGACGGTGAACGGTGGGTAGTCGGAGTGCGGCCATACCTTGGTCAGGTCGAAGGGGTTGAACCGATAGCCTGCAGCGTCGGCGAACGGCATTACCTGTACCTCAAGCCGCCACTCCGGCGCGTCGCCGTCGGCTATGGCGCCGAACAGATCGCGCCGGTGGAAGTCGGGGTCCTCGGCCGTCATGTCTTTGGCCTCGTCATCGGTGAAGTTCTCGGCGCCCTGGACCGTCTTGAAATGAAACTTGATCCAGAAGCGATCGCCGCTCTCGTTGCTGGTCGAGAACGTGTGGCTGCCGTAGCCGTTCATGTTCCGAAACGTGCGGGGCGTGCCGCGGTCCGACATGAGGATGGTGACCTGGTGGGCGCTCTCGGGGGAGAGAGTCCAGAAGTCCCACTGCATGTTGTTGTCGCGCAGACCGGTATCCGGGAGGCGCTTCTGGGAATGGATGAAGTCCTGGAACTTGGAGGCGTCGCGTACGAAGAACACCGGGGTGTTGTTGCCGACCAGGTCGTAGTTGCCGTCCTCCGTATAGAACTTCAACGCGAAGCCGCGCGGGTCCCGGACAGTGTCGGCGTAGCCCTGCTCGCCAGCGACGGTCGAGAAGCGGGCGAACATCGGGGTGCGCTTTCCCACCTCGGAGAGAAATGTGGCCCTTGTGAACCAGCGGACGTCTTCGGTGACCTCGAAGAAACCGTGAGCGCCGGCGCCCTTGGCGTGCACGACCCGCTCGGGGATCCGTTCACGGTTGAAATGCTGCATCTTCTGCACCGTGTAGTGATCGTGCAGCACCGTGGGCCCGCTGGGGCCAACGGTCAGCGACCGTTCGTCACTGGGTGCCGGGATTCCCGAGTCGGTGGTCGTATAAGGCCCGGGTGCATCACTCATGTGAGTCTCCTTTGCATCTGGCTACTTCGTTGCTCGGTTGTTTGCTCGATCTGCTCGCTTGTGAGCTCGATACCCGTCGGGGCCACACCCGAACCTACGACCAAAGTTAGAACTTGTCAATATTTGGTCTTGGTCTTGTTATTAACGTGATCCAATATCGGTAGAGTTGAGGTCATGACAAGCGCACCTGCGCAGCCTGAACCCCTCGACCTGGCGCTACGCGTCCGTGAGCGGGGCTGGCGCGTGAGCGCTCAGCGGCGCGCCGTCGTGGATGTATTCGCCGGCGAACACGTGCACCTGACCGCCGACGAGATCCTGCGGCAGGCCCGGCAGGAGCTGCCCGAGATCAGCCGGGCCACCGTGTACAACACCCTCGCCGACCTGGTCGAAATGGGCGAGCTCCTCGTGGTGAGCGCGGGTGATGGGCCGAAGCGTTATGACCCCAACGTGGCGCGCCCTCACCATCACCTGATCTGCACGCGTTGCGGCGAGTTGAGGGACGTCATCCCCGACGGGCTCGAGGTCCTCGATCTTTCCACCGCCGAGCGCCATGGCTACCAGCTGGCCGGGTTCGACATCACCTTCCGGGGGCTGTGCGCCGACTGCGGAGGTTCGGCCGTGGACGCCTGAGCCGCGGAGAGCGCTTCGACGAGGTCCGGTTCGAGTCTGATGGACGGGTTTGCGTACGCTGTGTCCACTATGGCGACCCAGATCGCAGTCGTCGGAGCATCCGAAGCGACAGCGCGAGCAGAGGCAGCGGCAGAGGCGGTCGGCACCTCCCTAGCTTCGGCGGGTGCCACCATCATCTGCGGTGGGCTCGGAGGGGTCATGGCCGGTGCCTGTCGCGGTGCCAAGGCCGCCGGCGGGACGACAGTGGGCATCCTTCCCGGCCGGGATCCGCGCGCAGCGAACCAATGGGTCGACCTAGTCATCCCCACAGGCCTGGGTGAAGCCCGCAACGCCCTTGTCGTTGGCGCAGCCGCGGTCGTCATCGCGGTCGACGGTGAGTACGGCACCCTCTCCGAGATCGCATTAGCTCTTCGTGCTGGAATCCCGGTGATCGGCGTAGGAACATGGTCCCTCATCAAGCCCGACGGTGACCGGGACTCGGGGATCGTGCCCATCGACGATCCCCACGAGGCGGCCGCGGCAGCGATTCGTTTGGCCACAGCGCGTATTGCGTGATCCGGCTACGGCGTAATCCGACTACGACTGTCGGGACAACGTGATGTGGCGCACTGGCGACCACGCAACCGTCTCGGGGACCTCGGTGCCGCCTACCTGATTGACGTAGCTATTCACCGAAGGGACGTTGTCGACATTGCCCTCGTAGCTTTCAGGGACGCTGAAGGCGTAAAGACTCGCCCCCGCTCCGGCGGCGGCACCATAGGTCGTGCCCTGGGTCGCCGGCTCGATCGTGGCCCCGATGGGCGTCGTGGTGGCCGTGAGCTGCTGCTTTGAGGGGATCGAACGAGACCCGGACAGCGGAGGTCGCATGCGGGGTCAGGGATGGGGGCGGGTCGCCCCTTGAAAGACCTCGCTGTAACGTTCAAGGCACCCGCTCGCCGACGAAAGCAGGGGAACGATGGAGCCAGGATTCGACCACGTCACCATCGCCGTCACCGATCTCGACGACGCGCTTCACTTCTTCGAGTTACTTGGCTTCGAGGAAACACAGAACACACTGGTCACAGGGAAGGTGATGGCGGCATACATGGGAATTCCCGAGTGGGAGGCGGACCACGTGACGTTGGTGGCGAGCGAGGCTCCGACTCATCAGGAGGTACAGCTCTTGAGGTTTCACAATCCACCCATTGCGGTGGACGCCGAGACCGGCAACCTCGCACGCACTGGGTTCAACCACGTCTGCTTCCGGGTGGGGGACCTGACCGGGACCCTGGAACGGCTGGAAGCAGCGGGCATCAAGACCCGCAACGAGGTCATGCACTTTCACGACCGTGACCTCGTCTTCTTGGAGGGGCCGGGAGGAGTGGTCATCGAGTTGGCCGAGTGGCTAACGACCTAACCACCCGGACAGGCCGACAGGGACCACCGCACAGGCCGACAGGCCGCTACGAACAAGCGCCCACGTGCTTACAATCGATATACATGACCACAGACAATCCGTCAGTACCGCCAGCCGAGGGATCCGGGACCATTGGGGTGGGGGGTGACCTGACCGTTCGCCGTATGGGCTACGGCGCCATGCGAATAACGGGTGAGGGTATCTGGGGGCCTCCTGCCGATCACGACGCCTGCATCGCCGTTTTACGCAGGGCCGTGGAGCTCGGGGTCAACTTCATCGACACTGCCGACAGCTACGGTCCTTACGTCAGCGAGGAGCTCATTGCCGAGGCCCTGTACCCCTATCCCGACGACCTGGTCATCGCCACCAAGGGCGGACTGGTTCGACCCGGACCAGGGGTGTGGGATGCCGATGGCCGGCCCGAGCACCTGCGAGAGGCTTGTGAGGGCAGTCTTCAGCGACTCAAGTTGGATCAGATCCCCCTCTACCAGTTCCACCGACCCGACCCGAAGGTTCCCCTGGAGGAGTCAGTGGGCGCGCTCGTCGACCTCAAGGACGAGGGCAAGATCCGCCACATCGGGGTTTCCAACTTCAACGAAGAACAGCTTCATGCTGCCATGCGGATCGTGCCCATCGTCTCGGTGCAGAACATGTTCAGCATTGCCGAACGCTCCTCGGAGCCCGTGCTGGCCGTGTGCGAGATCGAGGACATCGTCTTCATTCCCTGGCGACCGGTCGATGGTGGGACCCTCGCCTCGGGACCGGTGGCCGACATAGCCCGGGCCCACGGCGCGACGCCGAGCCAGGTGGCCCTGGCCTGGCTGCTCGATCGGTCGACGGCCATCCTGCCCATCCCGGGAACGTCGTCACTGACCCATCTGGAAGAGAACGTGGCCGCAGCCGAGATCCGGCTCACCGACGAAGAGATCGCCATCCTCCTCGGCTGATCAGCTGCACCGCCGCCCGCACCGCGTGATCGCTTCTACCGGACCGCCAGAGCGCTGCTTAGTCACCGCCAGCACTGCCTACAGCCAGCCACTCTGTTCTGCGATCCGTAGCGCTTCCACGCGGTTGCGAGAACCGGTCTTGGCAATGGAAGACGACATGGCGTCGCTGTCGGTACAGGTCATCGAGACGCCGTTCCCGTGCACCGATACCGACGCCACCCCGAGCAGCGATCCCAAGTCGTTGAGGCCAGCAAGGGGCAACGTGCACCGGAGCGTCCGCCCACCGGCCAGCGCCCGGACCTCGGTGGTGGCACCGTCGGCCACGATCCGACCTTCGCGGAGCAGCACGATCCGGTCG
>DASXMT010000244.1:0-2335 GCA_036495505.1 Acidimicrobiales bacterium
CCGACCGAGCGGCTGGAGCTGTTGACCCCGGTGTCGCACCACATCGCCGAGCTGGTCAACATCTCCCCCAATCCGCAACAGCCCTACGTGGGTTCGTCGGTCTTTGCTCACAAGGCGGGATTGCACACCAGCGCCATCGCCCGGCGATCGGATGCCTACGAGCACATCGACCCCGAACTGGTGGGGAACGGGACCCGTTTCGTGGTCTCGGAGATGGCGGGGCGCTCGACCCTGGTGCTCAAGGCGGCCGAATTGGGCTTGGAGCTCGACTCCCAGGCCATGACCTCGGTGCTCGACTCGCTCAAGCGCCTGGAGAACGCCGGGTACCACTTCGAGGTGGCCGACGCCTCCTTGGAGCTGTTGCTGCGGGACTCGACAGGCTGGAAGCAGGACTTCTTCGAGCTGGACTCCTTCCGGGTGATCTCCGACCACACCGGCGCCCAGAGCACCGAGGCCACGGTGAAAGTCTTCGTCGGCGATGATCGCCGGGTGGCCACAGCCGAAGGAAACGGACCGGTCAATGCCCTCGACGGGGCCCTGCGCCAGGCCCTGGGTTCTCGATACCCGGCCGTCGAGCACATCCATCTGGTGGACTATCGGGTCCGGGTGCTCAACACGTCCCGGGGTACCGGTTCGATCACCCGGGTGCTGATCGATTCCACCGACGGCGAGACAATTTGGACCACCATCGGCGTTTCCGAGAACATCATCGAGGCGTCATGGCAGGCTCTGTCCGATTCCATCGTCTACGGTCTGCTGCATGCCGGACGGCCGACTGCGTAGCGATGACTCGCACTGCCCGACCGGTGCGAGCCGCCCGACCAGGGTGAGCCAACCGACCGGGGTGAGCCAACCGACCGGGGTGAGTTGCCCCTCCAGTCCGAGTGCTGGTGTGGCGGACCAGCTCGACGGGCCAAGAACATCACACGTGCCATGAACGAAGCCTCAGGAGCAAAACGATGACCCAACCGAGTTTCGTACCGATCGTCGAGGCCGATCAGGTCCGGGAGGCCTACCGCCTACGCGTGCCGGGCATCTGGACCCAGTCTCGGCCCTCGGAGCTCAGAACCACCAGGCCCCCCACCGGTCCGAGGCTGGGGACCCCCGGCCCCGACCAGGGATTTGCCCTGAAGCTGGCTCGTCGGTTCGAGAACCGGTTGAAGCTGGACGACGGCGAGTCGCTCGAAGATGCCATCGCCGGTGGCACGGCGGTGGGGATGCGTCGGGCAGCGCGGTTCGGTCGAGCTCCGTCCATCCACGACCTGACCTTCGCCTATACGCTCTGGGGATTCCTGGGCGACGCACCCGACGATCTGATCGCCGAACGGACGCCGCTGTTCCGCTCCGCTTCCCATCATTACGAGGCCCAGCGCGAGATCGCCGACCGGGTCCGAGACGAGACGCTGCGGCTCACCCCCGATCAGGTGCGGGCCGGGCTCAAGGACTGGCGGCGGATGCTGAAGGTCCCGGGCGAGGACTGACCCAGGTTGTCGCGTGGCCACTGAGATCGTCGACATCGAGGCCAATGGCTACGCCTTTACCGCTCGGATAGCTGGTCCGCCCAGCGGGCAACCGGCGATATTGCTTCACGGCTTTCCCCAGACCTCAATGTGCTGGGATGACCAACTGTCGGCTTTGGGTGATGCAGGCTATCGGGTGGTGGCTCCGGATCAGCGGGGCTATTCGGCCGGGGCCCGCCCGGCAGATGTCGCCGATTACGCCGTTTCTCATCTGGTCGCCGATGTCCTGGCCATCGCCGACGAGATGGGGATGGATACCTTCAACCTCGTCGGTCATGACTGGGGTGGCTATCTGGCGTGGGTGATCGCTGGGAGCCACCCGTCGCGGATCCGGACATTGACCTCGGTGTCAACGCCGCACCCAGCGGCGTTGGGAGCGGCGATCCTGAGTGATGACGGTGATCAGGCGCAGCGATCGTCGTATATAGGCGTCTTCCGGCAAGAGGGTGGAAAGGCCGAGCAGTTGCTGATGGGCGAGGGCGGGTCGGGCGAAGGCCTCCGCCAGATGTACGTCGGCTCCGGGCTCAGCCCCGAGAAGGCCGATCTCTACGTGCGGGCGATGACGGTTCCCGGCGTGCTGACGGCCGGGCTCAACTGGTACCGGGCCATGGATGCCGAGTCCGCTTCGGGCCTGGGCGACTTCGACATGCCCACGATGTACGTGTGGTCGACCGAGGACATCGCCCTGGGCCGGAAAGCGGCTGAAGACACGGCCTCGCGGGTGCGCGGACCGTACCGCTTCGAGGTTCTTGAGGGGGTCAGCCACTGGATCCCCGATGAGGCGGCAGAGACGCTGAACGTGCTCTTGCTCGACC
>DASXMT010000245.1:0-4329 GCA_036495505.1 Acidimicrobiales bacterium
AACCGGCAGGGACGACGTCGGACTCCGACTCGGAAGATGCCTGCTCTCCGAGCTGGCCGTCGGTCACGGTGGGCCACCCCCGACCAGCCCTCTGGCCCGAAGGTCCGCCAGGTCATCGGCACCTATACCCAGGACTTCCGCCAGTACGGACTGCGTGTCTTCGCCCATCTTCGGCGGTGATGCCGAAGGCAGGTCCGCCCAGTCGCTGAACCTCAACACGCTGCGGGGCGCGGGATAGGTTCCGATGCCGTGGTAGTCGACCTCGTCGATGATGGGAGACACATTGACGACGGAGTCGGGCTCGTTCACCAGGCCTTCCAAGGTGCGGTAGGGACCCCACAGGACACGGTTCGAGTCGAGAGCCGACGCGATCTCGTCGAAGTCCCTGCCTTCGAACCATGGACGGAAGAGACCGACCAGTACTTCTCGGTACTCGTATCGAACCTCCTCCGCGGTGAGATCAACGCCGATCGTTTGCTCCAGGGCGGCGATCACCTCCCCCGTTCCCGTCAGCTTCAACAAGTTCTGCCATTGACGTTCGGTGAGAGCCACGATCATGACCTGCCGGCCGTCTCGAGAACGAAAGTCACAGCCGAAGCTTCCATAGAGGTAATTGCCATCACGGAGCCGCCCTCGGCCGTTCAGGGCCACGTCACCCAGGAATCCCAGATGGCCCATAGTCGCAACCGCCACATCCGCCAGGGAAACGGTGACGAGCTGCCCCTTACCGGTTCGGGATCGAACCCTCTCAGCACTGAGAATGCCGATGGCGGCGTGCAGTCCCGTGAGGAGGTCCCAGGCAGGCAGGACATGGTTCACAGGACGGTCGAAGTCGGTCGGGCCAGTGATCAGCGGCAGACCAACCTCGCAGTTGATGGTGTAGTCCACTGCTGGCTTTCCGTCTGCCCGGCCGGCGACGTGCACTTCGATGAGGTCGCTGCGGTGGGTCACCAGCTCCTCGTAGTCGAGCCACCGCTGGCCTACTGCGTTGGTGAGGAGGATTCCGCCCTCGCTACCGGAGGCAGCCAGCAGAGCGTAGACGAGGTCGCGGCCTTCTGGCCTCGAGGTGTCGATCTCGATGGTGCGCTTGGCCTTGTTGAGCCCGGCCCAGTAGATGCTGTCTCCGTTGCTGTCGAGCGGCAGCCGCCGGACGTCTGTCGCACCTCCTATGGGATCGATACGGATCACGTCCGCGCCCAGCTGTGCCAACGTCATGCCACAGGACGGACCGGCCACATAGGTAGACAGATCGAGGATCTGGAGACCAGCGAGGGGGCCCGGCAACTCCTCCTCAGCGGTAGAAACATCGCCGTGCGGCGAACCACCGGCAGACGAAGTCAACGGGCCACGATTCGTTCCGCTCGTGCGAGCACCGGTGCATCCACCATCTCGCCGTTCACCACAAATACCCCATCACCGTGATCGTCTCGTGCCTTGAGAATCTCCCGGGCCCATAGTTCCTCTGCCGCCGTGGGGCCGAAGACCTCCGCGACAACTGCGATCTGCGATGGATGGATGCAGAGCTTGCCGCCCATGCCCAGCGAACGTGCCACCGTTGCCTCCTTCACCAGTCGGTCGTCATCGTTCAACAACATGGTCGGTCCGTCCACGGGCGCAGGAATTCCTGCCGCCACAGAAGCCACCACCAATCGAGCCCGCGGATAGGCGAAGAGGGAATCGCTGGGCGTAGCACCCAGGTCGGCGGCGTAGTCGGCTCCGCCGAAGGCAAGCCTGCCGACACCCGATGCCGCGATCTGTTCCGCGGCGACCACGCCCTGCGCCGTCTCGACCAGGGCCAGGATCGGGACGGGCCCCACCAGCAAGCTCGCCAGTCGCTCGACGTCCTCGGAGGACCGAACCATGGGCAAGACGATCCCACCGAGCCACTTGACGTCGGCCAGCATGGCCACATCCGCTTCGAAATGGGGCGTCGTGACCGCGTTGACCCGGACATGGAGGTCCTGGGACGGTGTCAGTCGGCTCAGCTGATCTCGAGCCTCGTCCTTGTCTTGCTCGAGGACCGAATCCTCCAGATCGACGATGATGACGTCTGCCGTCGTGACCTGTGCCTTCTCGATCCGATCGAGTCGCTTTGCCGGAACGAATAGGTACGAACGCGCCACTGTGTCATACATGGCGCTCACCATGCCTGGGTAGGGCCCTCTGCGCTTCGTCGAATGGAAGGATGCCTCGCGACCAACACGCCGTCATCATGGGCTACGCCTCTGACTCCGAGAAGGGATATGGGGGTATTCACAGTAGCGATCATCTTGGATCGGCTCGATCGACCTCGGCAACCGGCGGCCCTGGGGCCGCGAGTGTCGGGCAGGTCGGGGGCGAAAACGGTCAGCCGCCCCTCTGGCCGCCGGACCAGGCGGACGTCTGTGCCGACGCTTACGGGTCGTTTCCGACGATGGCGCTGGCGCTCTCTTCCCAGTGGTCGAGGAACAACACCTCAGAGAGAGGGCGGCGGCGAACCGGGCCGTGGTTCCCGCGGGGCCAGCCCACCACCACGTGACCAGCCAACATCCAGTCCTCGGGCACGCGGACAGCGTCTCGGAGCAGCTCTTCGCCTCCGTACGACGCCCAACTGGTGAGACATGCGCCCAGACCCACCGCTCGAGCTGCCAACAGGAAATTCTGCATGGCTGGGAAGATCGATCCGCCGAGTAGCAGTTCTGACGCTGTCGGGAATCGAATCTGGGTGAACAACACGGACGTGAGCTCGCCTGCCCGGTCGTGGACCTCGTACGTCGCCCGATTGGTGCGGGCTTTGCGACTGTCGTCGTCGGGTGCAGGTCGTGTCATCCCATAGACCGGCTCGATCACTTCGAGAGCGCGGGCCGCTGCGGTGGCGACGACGGCGCGCATCTCGGCTGATTGGAGAATGATGAATCGCCACCGTTGCGCATTCGCACCGGACGGTGCCCATGTGGCGGCTTGGAGACATCTGGCAAGGATGGCGTGATCCACCGGCTCATCGGTGAACCGACGGATCGTCCGCGCTGTCGACATCACGTCCCAGACGTCATTGGTTAGTCCAGTCATGCGAGCTCCTCTGTTCACGCCCCCCGAGGCGTCGGACAGCGAAGCTTGCCACGCAGGTCAACCGGCGACCGCCTCTCCCCTGATTCGTGCCGAGCAACCGCGCTAGGTAGTGGCGACCAGCAGTTCCTCTCCGCTCGGTAGCCGAAGGCCATCCGTCCTATTGGTGAAGTACCGTTCGGCCAGATCGGCGCTCGACACGTGCTCGGCCTTCCGAAATCCAGCTTCGCTCGCCAGCGCCAGCATCTCCGCCGGGGAATAGAAGCTGATGAAGGGCGTCCCGGCAGCTCGCGCCCGGCCGAGGGTCGCCTCGACCACCGGTCGGTCCACCGGGTCGAGCAACTCCAGGGGCAAAATGAACGTCGTGGCCAGCGTGGAACCCGGGGCGAGGGCTGCGACCTGACGTAGTGTCGCCGCGTTCGCCTCTTTGGTGAGGTACAAGGTGACGCCGGTGGAGACCACGACGGCAGGTTGCTTCGGATCGAAGCCAAAGGCGGCCAGCCCCTCCCACCAGGATTCTCCCTCGAAGTCGATCGGCACCAGCCGCAACCACTCCGGGATGCCGAAACCGAGCTCGATCAGCCGTTGCCGTTTCCAGGCCTGAGGGCCGGGCTGGTCAACCTCGAATACCTGCAGGGTAGAGGCGATCTCCGGCCGGCGTTGGGCGAAAGTGTCCAGGCCGGCTCCGAGAATGACGTATTGGCGGACGCCTCCGTCTGCCTCTTGTGCGACCAGATCCTCGATGAAGCGAGCGCGGGCCACGGTCGATGCCCGGAAGCCGCTGGTACCGTGCTGGTCCATGTCGGGCCGCTGGCGCCAACCGTCGTCAGGGCCGACGAGCTGCAGGCCGATCTCGTCTTCGAGTACATGCGGAGGCGAGTCGACCTGGACGTGCATGGCCCGCCACAGGGCGACCCGTATCGCCGAGCTTTCCGGTGCCGCGATGTGCTCATCACCCATGATGTTCTCGGGCGGTCGATGTCTGCGCTGGCGCCTGGAGACTCCAGAGACGTCCGTCGGGGTCTCGAACGGTCATGAGCTTGGTCCCGAAGTGCGTATCTTCGAACGGCGAAACCACCTCGATGACAGAGTCGGGACGGAACGCATCGGCATCGGCCACTTTCAGCACGATCTGCGTCTCGGGCGCCTGGTCCTCGGGTATCTCAGCAATGAAGATGTAGGGACCCTCGCCGTGGCGAAGCTGGCCCGAGGCGTGATCGGTCTCGAACTCCAGATCGAAACCCAGTGCTTGGAAGAATCGTGCCGCCTTGCCCCAGTTGTGGG
>DASXMT010000246.1:0-5249 GCA_036495505.1 Acidimicrobiales bacterium
CTTCAACACCCTGTCCAACGAGTACCCGGCTCTGGGGGGGAACTTCGAGGTGATCCACCACTCGCAGCTCCTGGAGCATCTGGTTACCGCGGGCAAGCTCACTCCCGGAAATGGGTACTCGGGCACGGTCACGTACCACGACCCGTGTTACCTGGGCCGCCACAACCGGGTCTTCGACGAGCCCCGCACGGTCATCGATGCCATCCCCGGCGCCAAGAACGTGGAGATGAAACGCTGTCGGGAGAAGGGTTTCTGCTGTGGGGCGGGCGGAGCCCGCATGTGGCTCGAGGAGAACATCGGCAAGCGCATCAACATGGAGCGCACCGAGGAAGCTCTGGGCACAGGGGCCGACGTGGTGTCGACCGCCTGTCCCTATTGCATGATCATGCTCGACGACGCTGTCCGGGCCCACCAGAAAGAGGACGACGTCCGCGTCCTCGACCTGTCACAGCTGGTGGAGGAGTCGCTCGGGGAAACGGCAACGGTCGGGGTATCCGCCTCGGGGACCGAATCCTCTGGTGAGTCGGGTGACGCTGACGAGTAGCGCCTCGGCTTGAGCCAGGACCGGCGCCGGCGTCGATCCTGACGCCAGGAGGGCCTAGTGGAAGGCCTTGGCGTCTGCTTCCCGAAGCCGGTCGGCCATGGTGGCCAGGAGCTTTCGAGCCAGTGAGGGGACGGCGGCGATGATGCCGTTGAACTGGCGCTGCCCGAGCACCAAGAGCAGCGACTCGGTGTCGGAGATCACGGTGGCCGAGCGGGGCTTGCGGTCGAGGAGGGCGAGCTCTCCGAAGTAGCTTCCCGGTCCGAGCTTGGCCACCTTCCGGCCCTTGCGGCTCACGGTGGCCGACCCGTCCACGATGATGAAGAACTCCCGTCCGATGGTGCCCTCTTCGGTGAGGACTTTCCCGGCGGGGACGGTGACTTCGTCGAGCGAGCTTCGGATCTTTCGCAGCTCGCTGGCCGAACAGCTCGAGAAGAGCCAGATGGTGCTGAGGTCGAGTTCCTTCGCGCGTACGGACATGGTGAGAGGCTACTGGGGCGGTCGGCTCGATGCCGGGAAATCCGACCCCCGCGTGCAGGCTCCAGCCATCGCGGTTTCCAGGGGGCCCTGTAGGTCTGTAGCCTTGCCCACCCATGGCCGGAAATGCAGGCAACTCGAGATCGGCCCGTGGCGACGACGGTGAGGGCACCGGGCCGTCGGGCATGGGGGCCTGGCTCTCCACCACCTTCCTGAAACCGCCGAAGCCCAAGGCGCCCAAGGCCGAGGTGGCCGAGGTGGCCGAGGAGCGGCCGCTCACCGAGGAGGAGCGTCGCCAGCAGGCGATCATGCTCGATCCGACGGAGCGGAAGATCGGCTACACCGGCGTGCTGTTGGGCCTGTTGATCAGCTTCGGGCTGACCCTGCCCTATGTGTTCGATCGCCACCTGACCGTCACGGTGAAGCAGGCGGGGACGCCCACCGGGACCACCTGTACGAACGGCTTCGTCTACACGCCGAAGGTCGGGAGTCACGCAGCCCAATGCACCGGCAAGGTCGTGTACCCGGTAAGCCATTGGCTTGTTCTGATGGCGCTGCTCCTCGTGTTCACCATCGCCATCTACGTCACTGTGCGCATCGGCCGGCGGGTGCCGGTCGGCTTTGCCGTCCTCATCGCCGGCATCGCCTACGAGAGCATCGTCGGACTCCTCGGCGTCATCTTCATCGTCCCCGGAGCCTGGCTGTTGTTCAAGGCTTGGAAAGTCAGACGGGAGCTGGCCACCGGTGAGGTGTCACCGATAGTGGGTGACAGCCCGGGCCGCTCGACGCCCAGGCGCCCCCCGCCCGCGGGAGCTGCCGGATCGAACAAGCGCTACACGCCCAAGGCACCTCCGGCCAAAGCCGCACCGGCCAAGGGCACCCGATCCAAGGCTGCACCGGCAAAGGGCGCACCGTCGAAGTCCGCGCCGGTCCAGGGCGGCCAGTCCAAGGCTGCACCGGCGAAGGCCCAGAAGAAGCGCCCCGCCCCTCCCGCCTCGTAGCCCTCTACCCGGACGACCGGGGTGGCCTACGTCGGCAACTGCAGTGGATTGCCTCGTGGCCTAGCACCCAGCCGCGTGCCCCGTGCTACCTGGTCAGGCCCCTACGCCCCGCCGCTTGGGTGGCCCCTGGAACCGGCCAGGCCTGGTTGCCAGACAGTTAACACAACGGAAACCTTGTGGTAGCAGCTGGGAAACACCGACGGGTCAAAGTGTGCACCAGCGGTGAGGCGACCGCCACCTGAAGTGTGCCGACTCCTTTGTCGTTGGTACCCCCGGGGGGCTGGGCTGCCTGACCGGGAGTATCACTTCGAGAGGAGAGCAGAGACCGTGTATATCCCGTACCCGCACTGGCTCAATCCAGGCGACAACACGTGGCAGATAGTGGCCGCAACGCTGGTCGGCTTGATGAGTCTTCCGGGCATCGCCGTGCTCTATGGCGGGCTCGTCCAGAAGAAGTGGGCAGTGAACACCATGCTCATGGCCTTCTCGGGTTTCTCCCTCGTGCTCATTGTTTGGGTGCTGTGGGCGTTCAACCTGAGCTTCGGCGTGCCTTACCACACCGGAATCGGTGGCGATCACTCCTTCTTCAACAACATGATCGGCCACTTCCACCCGGCGGTGAGCCACTTCGCCGAGCAAAATCAGGAAGTCTTACCCGAGGGCACGCTGATACCGTTCCACTACAACCAGGCCACGTTCATGTACTTCCAGGTGGTGTTCGCAGCCATTACGCCGCTCCTCTTCCTGGGTAGCGTGCTCGGCCGCATGAAGTTCAAGGCGTGGTGCCTCTTCGTGCCGCTGTGGATCACCTGCGTGTACTCGGTCAACGCCTTCCTCATCTGGGGCGGCGGGTTCTTGGCCCAAAAGGGTGCGGTCGACTACTCGGGCGGATACGTCATCCACTTGGCTGCCGGCGTGACCGGTTTCGTCGCCGCTTGGGTGGTCGGGCCCCGGTTGGCTCGGGACCGGAGACACGGCGTGCCCAACAACCTGTTGATGGTCTCCGTCGGAGCCGGGATCCTGTGGTTGGGATGGAACGGCTTCAACGGTGGCGACCCCTTCTATGCCGGGGCCGACGCCACCTCTGCCGTCTTGAATACCAACCTGGCCACGGCGGCTGCGCTGCTCACCTGGATGTTCATGGACATGTTCTTTTCCAGGCAGAAGAAGGCCACGTTCCTGGGCGCCATCAACGGCATGATCGTCGGGCTGGTGACCATCACACCGGGTGCCGGGTTCGTCAACGGGTATGGGGCCATCCTCGAGGGGCTGATCGCTTCGGCCATCGTGTGGGTGGCTTGGAACTACCTGTCCAAGGTCCGGCCCTTCTCCAAGGTGGACGATGCGCTCGGGGTGGTCTACACGCACGGTATTGCCGGCCTCTGCGGTTGCCTGCTCGTTGGGTTCTTTGCCGACCCGGGCATGATCGAGTACATCGGGCTGGGCAAGGCCGCTCCGGGCTTCTCGGTGGTGGGCCTCTTCTACAGCGGCTCGTGGCACCAGGTGTGGGAACAGTTCCTGGCCGCAGCCTGGGTCATCGTCTTCACGGCCATCGCGAGCTTCATCCTCTTGTGGATCGTGAAGTTGTTGATCGGCTTGCGAGAGCCGGACGAGAACCTGGAGATCGGTGACCTCGCCGTCCACGACGAGGAGGCGTACCCAGAAGAGACCTTCGCCGAGCGGGTGGGCTCCAGCGTCGCTGGTTCCTCCGAGGCAATAGGAACCTGAGACAGATGCCATAGGGTGGTCCGCCCCGACCCGAATGACCTTGTTCGGGTCGGGAGCGGCCCACGCAGCCTTCGATCGCAGTAACAGTTCGACGAAAGGAAGTAGGACGTGAAGCTTGTCATAGCGGTAGTGAAGCCTTTCAAGCTCGATGCCGTGAAGGAGGCCCTCAAGGTGTTGGGCATCCAGGGGCTCACCGTGACCGAGGTCCAAGGGTTCGGTCGCCAACGGGGCCACACCGAGGTCTACCGAGGTGCGGAGTACGAGGTGGAGTTCGTTCCCAAGGTGCGTCTGGAGATCGTCATTGACGACGAGCGGATGCCCGAGGTCCTCGACACAGTGGTGGCGGCAGCCAACACCGGCAAGATCGGTGACGGCAAGGTATGGGTCGTCCCTGTCGAAGAGGTAGTCCGGGTGCGTACCGGCGAGCGCGGCTCAGACGCCCTGTAACGAATCGGCGTGCGAGGGTCGGCGCCTGACGGCGCCGTGAGCCCTCGCCCCAACCGTTCGATGGACGACCGGCCCGCCTCGGCCGGTCGTCCATCGCGTCTGGGCTTGGGTGAGGTCGTGAGCTGGGGGCCCCGCATCGGACAGGCCTGACTGCAGGGCCGGCATGCCGACCGAGGTCAGCCGGCCTGGCGGGCGACGGCATCGGCTGCCGCCTGGGCAGCTTCTGGGTTTCCGAGGTACCTGCTGTCGTCCACGGTGAGATCGTCGTTCAGGCTGTAGCGGAAGGGTATGCCGGTCGGGACATCGAGGCCGACGATGTCCTAGTCGTCGATGCCGTCGATGTGCTTGCGGAGGGCCCGGAGGCTGTTGCCGTGGGCCACGACCAGGACAGCCCCGCCGCGGCCGCTCGTCTCCAAGAGGTCAGGCACGATGCTGTCTTCCCAGTAGGGGATGGTGCGAGCGACCACGTCGGCCAGGCACTCGGTTCGGGGCAGGGCGTCCACGGGAATGTCCCGATAGCGCGGATCGCCGGCCGGGTGCCGTTCGTCACCCAGCTCGACCGGCGGTGGCGGGATCGAGTAGCTGCGGCGCCATGCCTTCAATTGTTCGGCCCCGTGGCGCTCCGCCGTCTCCTTCTTGTTCTGTCCCTGGAGGGCGCCGTAATGGCGCTCGTTGAGTCGCCAGTGGCGCCGGACCGGTAGCCAGGACCGCCCCGCCTCCTCGAGGGCCAGGTCGGCGGTTCGGATAGCCCGGGTGAGCAACGAGGTGTGGACCACCCGGAGGTCCAGGTCGGCCTCGGCCTCCAGGAGCCGTCCGGCCTCCCGGGCCTCGGACACGCCCTGGTCGGTCAGAGGCACGTCGTGCCATCCGGTGAAGCGGTTCTCGGCGTTCCAGGTTGACTGACCATGACGGAGGAGTACCAGGTCGAGCATGGATCGAGCGTACTCCCGGCGATATTATCGGTGAGGTGAGTCAATAACCATAGGAAAACCTATACAATAGGCACTCAAGTTTGCTATAGTTGTACATCGACAGAAGTCGGACCAACGACCTTG
>DASXMT010000247.1:0-2870 GCA_036495505.1 Acidimicrobiales bacterium
CAGGAACCGCCGGTTGCGCGCCGGTTGACCTGCGCCCACGGGAAATGCTAAGCACTTGCTCAGCATTCCCCTTCCGAAGATCGGAGTGGCATTACCAACTACGAATCGGTCGACTTCTTCACCGACGAATCGCTCCTCTAGGACCCGTACCCCTACTTCGAGCACCTGCGCTCACAGTGCCCGGTGGTGGCCACGCCCCACTACGGAGTGGTCGCGGTCTCCGGCTACGACGAGGCCACGGAGATCTACCGGGACCACGACACCTTCTCGTCGTGCAATTCGGTGATCGGCCCGTTCGCCACCTTCCCCGAGCCGCTCGAGGGGGACGACGTCAGTGAGATCATCGACCGCCATCGTGATCAGCTTCCCATGAACGAGCACATGGTCACCATGGACGCGCCCATGCACACCCGGGAACGGGCGCTCCTGATGCGGCTGATCACCCCGAAGCGGCTGAAGGAGAACGAGGCGTTCATGTGGAGCGCGGTCGATCGCCAACTCGACGAGTTCATCGGCAACGGTCACTGCGAGTTCATCACCGCCTACGCGCAGCCCTTCGCCATGCTCGTCGTCGCCGACGTGCTGGGCGTGCCCGAGGCTGATCACCAATCGTTTCGCCAGTTCTTCGGCCTGAGCGCCAATCCCGGGGCACTGGCGGCCGCCTCCGGCGAGGCCGAAGCGAGCGACCGCAGCCAGATGCCGCTCAACGCCCTCGATTCGCTCGACGAATGGTTCGCCACCTACATCGAGGACCGGCGGCGCAAGCCCCGCCGCGACGTGCTCACCGATCTCGCCCTGGCCAAGTACACCGACGGATCGACTCCCGACGTGGCTGCCGTGGTGCGGACGGCCACGTTCCTGTTCGCCGCCGGCCAGGAGACGACCGCCCGCCTGCTGGCCGTCGGGCTCAAGTACCTGGCCGAGAATCCGGAGCTCCAAGACGAGCTCCGGGAGCACCGGGAGCGCATACCCGACTTCATCGAAGAAGCGCTCCGCATCGAGAGCCCGGTGAAAGCCGATTTCCGGCTGGCCCGACGAGCCGCCAGCGTCGGCGGAGTCGACATAGCACCGGGCACGCCGGTAATGCTGTTGAACGGCGCGGCCAACCGGGATCCGCGGCGGTTCGAATGCCCAGCGGAATTTCGCATCGACCGGCCCAACGCCAAGGAGCACCTGGCCTTCGGACGCGGGTCCCATTCCTGTCCCGGCGGACCCCTGGCCCGGGCCGAGGGCCGCATCAGCATCGAGCGCATCCTCGACCGGATGCGGGATATCCGACTCTCCGAGGAGCACCATGGGCCGCCGGGTGCTCGCCGCTTCGACTATGAGCCGACATGGGTTCTCCGCGGTCTGCACGACCTGCACATCGAGTTCACCCCCATGGAGGCCCCGAAGTGAGCGGCCGAGCAGCCGTGGTCACCGGGGCGGCATCAGGCATTGGCCTGGGTGTCGCCCGGCGGTTGGCCGAAGACGGACATGCCGTGGCCCTGCTCGATCGAGACGGCCCAGGGACGGAGGCGGCGGCGGCCGAACTGTCCGATCGAGGACTCAGCGCCACGCCCTATGAGGTCGATGTGGCCGATCGCACGGGGCTGGAGGAGGTGTTCTCTGAGGTCCGCACGGATCTCGGGGCAGTCACAGTCCTGGTTACCAGCGCCGGCATCGAGTCGTTCGACGCTGCGCTCGACATCACCCCGGAGAAATGGGACCACATCCTGGCGGTCAACCTGACCGGAACGTTCACCTGCATGCAACTGGCAGTGCCGGACATGATCGACGCCGGTTGGGGCCGCATCGTTACGATCTCCTCGTCGAGCGCCCAATCGGGAGCACCCAACATGGCCCACTATGTGGCGTCAAAGGGTGGCGTGATCGGCCTGACCAAGGCGTTTGCCCGCGAGTTCGCGGCCCAGGGCATCACGGTCAACACCATTCCTCCGACCATCGTCGACACACCCATGGCCAGAAAGGCCGAGAAGGTCGGGAATGTACCCAGCATCGACACCATGGGGAAGATGGTTCCGCTGGGTCGGGCGGGAACGCCGGACGACATCGCGGCCATGGGCGCGTTCCTGTGCTCCGAAGAGGCCGGCTACATCACCGGCCAGGTCATCGGCGTCAACGGGGGCATGTACATCTGATTGCTGAGACCCCATCCGGGCACGGTGGGCGGCCGATGCCTGCTCACACTGGCGCCACGTCGACCAGGAGATCACCCGATGGGAGCATCGTGGCCGCATCGCCTTCAGCCAGCACGACGGTCGTGAACGGACTTTGGATTAGTGCCGGGCCCGGGATCGTCGACCCAGCCCCGAGATCATGACCGTGGAACACGGGCGTTTCATCCACCCACCGATCCCCGGCGTACACCCGCCGATGGGCCAGCGGTCGTGGCCGCTCGGAGGCAGCTCGCCCGGCCTCTTCCGGCTGGTCCACCAACCCCGTGGCTACCAGGCGGACGCCGCGAACCACCGGTTCCTGGGAGCGGGCCTCGATCAGTCGGGCAGCCTCGTTGCGATGATGGAGCTCTTCGGCGGCCTGGGCCACCGACTCCCGGGTGAAGGGCTTCCCCGGTTCCCGTTGCAGCGGAATGGCCACGTCGAAGGTTTGACCGGGGTACACCAGATTCAGCAACCATTCGTAGCGCCGGCGACTGGGGTCCACCCCGGCGAGCTCGAGCTTCGCCGTAGCCAGCGCTTCCAGATCATCGGCCAGCTGGGTGAGCACTTCGACGTCGACTTCTCGCCAGTCGGCGATGATCGTCCTGGTGTCGTCGATGACGTGGTCGGTGGTCAGCAAACCCAGGGCCGAGAATGCCGGGGCCGCCTCGGGAATCAGGACGCGCCGCATCCCGAGCAGCGCTCCCTGAC
>DASXMT010000248.1:0-2811 GCA_036495505.1 Acidimicrobiales bacterium
CTCGCCCTCACCTAGTTAGATGACGTCTCGCCCAGTGATGAAAGAGTGATCCTCGATGACGGATGATGCTAGGCGCGCCGATGCGGTCGATCACGTGGCGAGCTGTCAGGCGAGTAGACCAAAACCTCACCGTCCCGTATCCGGGCGGGTTTCGACGCTCCAGACGACGCAGCCGACCGCTCCTCAACGTCCTCTCCATCGGGGAGGCCGGCCCTCCTCCCCCGCCTGACGCGCTTCCTGAAAATCTTCGGAGGCAAGGCACTGGATCTGCTCTTCCACCGCGACCATGAAGCTCGCATCAGGGTCGCGATACCACGCCGCTTCGATTGCCCGACGCGCTCCCCGTACGGCCAGCGGTGGCTGAGCGGCCAGGCGTGCCGCCAGCTCCCCCGCCGCAGATGCGAGGTCGGCGTCATCGACTACACGGTTGGCCAACCCAATTCGGCGAGCCTCGGCGGCATCGATGACCTCTCCCAGCAAAACGAGCTCGCGGGCCCGGCCCTCGCCCACGATGCGAGGAAGGCGGACGGTGGCGCCCATGTCGGGGAGTATTCCGAACCGGATCTCGGTCAGACCCACCCGTGCCCCCTGGGCAAAGACCCGAAAGTCGCACGCCAAGGCCAGCTGCAGACCGGCACCGTAGGCGTGGCCGTGCACGGCGGCAACGCTGGGACAGGCCAGCCTGGGTATCCAGCCAAAGGTTCCGGCGGCCTCCAGGCCGCGCTCCAGCGTGTCCTCCTTGTCGAGTTGCTCGCACCACTCGGCCACCAGCCCACCCAGGCCCTCGACCAGGTCGATGCCCGATGAAAAGCTGGGCCCATCGCCAGCCACGACAAGGCACCGAAGGGTCGGGTCGAGGAGCAATTCCGCACCCAGGCGCGCCAGCTCCTGCCACATCAATGGATTTTGGGCATTGCGTTTGTCGGGGCGGGCCAAGGTCAGCGTTCCAACTTGCTCGGTACGCTCGTAGCGAAGGGTCTCGTAGTTGTTCACCATGCTCTCCTCCTCGGGGTCGGCCAGAATCGCACAACTTGGGCATCGGCTTCGGTAAGTCTCATGCAAGCCGGCTGGGCCTAGGCGGCCGTTTTCACCTCGTAGTGTTCCGTGGTCCAACCTTTGCGCCGGTGCATCCACGGAACGATGCGACGGTGCAATATCGGATAGCTGGTGGCCAGCAGGGTTCGGGCATGCTCAGCCTCGCCACCGTGGAGCAACCGGGCTTTGGCCTCGATGCTTTGGCCCTTGGGCTTGCCCGTCAAGGTGCTGGGGGCCAGACGGACCTCTGAGAAATTGCGCAATCGCTTGTATTTGCCGGCCGCGTCATAGGTTCGGAAGTAGCCGCGATCACCCTCGACCACCAGGCTGACCGGAGTTGCCACCCAGCTTCCGTCTCGCCTGCGTGTCTCCAGGAGCACGGTGGTATGGGGGCCAAACGACGTCAGGTCGCTGACAATTCCATCATGCAAGTCTTCTCGTCTCATAGAGTTCCTCCTGGCTCTCAGTATGTGGTTGGTGTCCATCCCGCTCGAACCGGTTCGCGTTCCCCCCACCCACTAGCCGTACCAACCGAACCAACCGGAAGATGGTGCCCTTGGTTCCTGCCCTTCGTCTATTGAGACGATCGTGACCCAGTAAACGTGACAGGCACGCTGAGGATGACCGAGCAGGACGTGCGTTTCTCGTGCATCGTCATCGTCCCCGTTGGCCGCGCCCAACGGGGACCTGGCCGGTCCACCTGAGCGCGGGTGGCAACACCAGTGACCCGGTTCGGTACGCTGCTCTCCAGGGCACCCCCAACGCCCTGCCACGTTCGTCGCCTATCGCACGCAGGGTTGGCCGTGCATCAACGAGTAGGCGGATCGGGCCCTCGAGGACGTCTCAGCGCAGACGCGAACCGATCGCCCCGAGGACAGTCTCGGCTGCCGCGAAGGAGGCGCCGAGGTGCGCTTGGTCGGGAATGGTGTCAAGGGTGGCTCCGAGCATGGTCACGTCGGCGCGGGCATACGGAAGGACCCAATCCTCCGACCCCTCATAGTGGTAACTGGGCAGCGCACGGAGGTCGGGTCGATAAATCGAGTCGGCGCATCGAGCCGTCGATCGCCGACGCCACGGCCAGCGGATCGCTGCACTCCTCGATCATCGCTTGCAAGCCAGGGTCAATGAGCCCGAGGGCTCGCCAGAGGCTCTTCCAAGCACCTCGGCGAAGATACCCTGCCACCGGTTCGAGCAGCTGAGTGACTTCTTCCTCATGAGCGTGCATGGCATAGCCGCCAACGACGATCCGATCCGGATGTGTGGCAGCAAGTCTGCAGGTCAGCCAGCCACCCCGTGCGTATCCCCAGACCGTCGCTTTGCTCACCCCTTCAGCTTCGAGAACCGCGACCAGATCATGACCACGTCCCGCGTCTCGCACAGGGCGACGCGGACCCGCGGATCGGCGGTGACCATGGCACCGTGAAAGCCCCGGCGCCCGGCCCGCCTGGGTACAGTGTGTCGAGAAGGTGCCCCACCGCCTTTCGAGGAGGAGCCATGGCCATTGCTACCGCACCCTTCGGGCGCACAGGTCACGAAAGCAGCAGCGTCCTCTTCGGCGCCGCGGCTCTGGCCAGCGTCACCCAGGGGGTGGCCGACGAGACCCTCGAGATTCTGGTCTCTCACGGCGTCAACCATCTCGATACCGCGTCGGCCTACGGCGACGCCGAGCTGCGAATGCTACCTTGGCTGGCCCGCGACCCAGGCCGGTTCTTTGTCGCCACCAAGACCGACGATCGGACCGCCGCCGGGGCCCGCGAGGACCTACACCGTTCTCTT
>DASXMT010000249.1:0-1702 GCA_036495505.1 Acidimicrobiales bacterium
TCGCCTGCGCCGCTGGTAACGGGATCGCCGGCGCCTCACCGAATGCCCTCTCGGAATCGTTCCGCCATGTGTTGCACGCGGCGACGGTTCGTTTCACTTGGGCCGCGAGTTTCGATGGGTCGATGCTGTTCTCCGCCGCTCCGTCCTTCACCACGGCCAGGCCATCATCCGCCAGTCGCGTGATGACTTGTTGGTACCGCTGCTTCCATTGACCCACCGTCAGCGCGGTCGGCGATGTCGACGCCGGTGACTTCGCCGCCGAGAGGTCCAGGCCGACGTACGTCGTTCCGGCCGACCGCCCTCCGTTGCCGAGTGCGCCGGCCCGGCTGACGGTCACTTCGGCCACGAGCCCTAGGACAAGCAGCGCCAACAGGACGACGACGCTGACAGGCCGGCGGCGGTCAGTCCGGTTTGACATGCTTGGCCACTCCCAACACGACCGACTCGGGGACACCTGTGCCGGTCACGGTGATCGACGCCACGGCCCGGAGGTACGGAGGCACGTTCGAAGAGGGATAGGGCCACGTCACCACGACGTACCTGCCCCGTGCCACAACAGTGGCGGTGATTCCCTTTGCCAGTGCCACCGTCCGGCCGCCCGCCGGTGTCGGAGGGTGCTGTACCTTCCCCGGCGTCACGGCGCCGTTCACCTCGGGAGCGACGACGATGGTGGACTGCCTCGCTCCCGGGCTCTGTGCCCCGGTCGGCGTCGGAGGCGCGTACGTGGTCGAGTACAGGCCGTACAGGTTGGGCAGAGGGATCAATTCCCGTTGGACGGCCACGAAGCTCGACGGCATCCGGGTGGCGTGGGGCAGTTGGCACCACCACCCGTCGGCCATCGGACTGGCTCCTGCGTTCTGAGCGTAGAGGGGGGCTTCGAGTGGCGGATCGGACGGTAGAGCCTTGCAGCTGACCGGGCGCAGCGGACCGAGGTTCACCGACGGGGATGCAACGGCTCCCGCTCCAGTCGGTCCCACGACTGCCACCATGACGATCAAGGTCAAAGCGGCCAGCATCCCCGATACAACCCGGCGGCGGCCAAGGTCGGGAGCGCGTTTGTCCCTCGACCGACTTCCGGCGTAGACACCGCGCCTCTCATCCGTGGTGTCCATAGCCTCGAAAAGCTAGTCACCGGTGGTGAACGGACCCTCAATTCACGGCTTCACCCGGACGAACTTTTCGTGAACGAATCTGAGTAGTCTCGTCAGCCCCTTGACCCGACAATCAGCGCTCGGAATGCTACGAGCAGTGGTTGATGACTCCGTTTGGTCACGCCACGCGCTCAGGCGGGGAGAGCGTCCCCGGGAAAGCTGCGGACGGGGTGCACCTCGTAGGTGAACACCCCCGCTCTCACGCCCGGATCGTCATCCATGATGCGAGTGACCTCATCGGCGTCGGCATTGAAGATCCCGATGCCGCTCCAGCGGGTGTCGTCCACCACGGGACACACGATGGAAAGCACACCCTGAGCCCTGAGGGCGAAATTGCGCCGACCGTGCTCCCAGATGATGGCGTCCACCTCGGGCGTGCGCTGCCGGTCGGCTGATTTCAGGAAAACCACCGTGTAGGTCTTGGACCGCGCCAGCATCTCGCCCATGTAATCGTCGCTGATCGGTGTGGTGTCCACGAACACCAGACGATACTGAATCCGGGCCACCGAGAGCGCAAACGCTCAGCGCTCAGCTAGGTTCACCTTGACCGG
>DASXMT010000250.1:0-3565 GCA_036495505.1 Acidimicrobiales bacterium
GAGGGCGAACGGAGATCGAGAGCTGGCATCCTGATTCCGGCCACGGCCCAGGTCTCCCGGCGTCTGACGTGGGCGGAAGCAGTGGCCGTCGGTCCCCATGTCCGTACGATCAAGGTCAAGGACAAGGTTCTGTTCAATCCCGAGGACCGGTTCGAGGTCGAAGTGCAGGGGGACGAGTACGTCATCTTGCGGGAACGAGACATCCACGCCGTCGCCTCGGAGCGGATCGACGGCGGTACCGGGCTCTACCTCTGAGCCGGACGGTCCGAGGATGAGCCTGACGGTCCGAGGACGCCTTGGCCGCCAGTCCAGCGACGACCGCCAGCCTGCATCGACAACCGCCAGCCGCACCGACGACCGCCAGCCTGCATCGACAACACGACCCACGACAAGCACGCACCAGGAGCACGAGACGTGACCACGACCTATACCGCCACGCCGATCGGGTATACCGATCACGAGCTCGAGCAGGTGACCTACAACGCCGATGGCCTGGTGCCGGCCATCGTGCAGGACGCCACCAATAGCGCCGTTCTGATGATGGCCTGGATGAACGAGGACTCACTCCGCAAGACCCTCGACACCGGGCGCACCTGGTTCTGGAGCCGCAGTCGCCAGGAGTACTGGTGCAAGGGTGAGACCTCCGGTGACCGCCAATGGGTGCGCCAGATCAGTTACGACTGCGACGGGGACACGCTGCTGATCCTGGTCGACCAGGAGGGGCGTGGCGCCTGCCACACCGGCGAACGCAGCTGCTTCTACCGTGCATTCGGCACCTCGGGTCCGAGTGCGGCCTCAGACGCAGCCGCGGCATCCGGCCCGAGCACGGCGTCCGGCCCGGCCGCGCCCTCATCCGATGGACCACCACCCGACGCCCCTACGGAAACATGACGGTGGAAGGACGAGGGACGCAGGCCGAGAGACCAAGGCCAAAAGGATCCGTCGCCGGTCCGGGGCGGGACCAGTTTCGTGTGCTGGCGGCCAAGCACCGCATCGTCCCCGTCTGGCGGGAACTGGTGGCCGACACGCTGACGCCGGTCGGCGCCTTCATGCGGATCGTGGGGGAGAGGCCCGGGTTCCTGCTCGAATCGGTGGAAGGCGGCGAGCGGTGGGGCCGGTACTCGTTCATCGGCCGAAACCCGTTGGCCGTCGTCACCGCCCTTGGCCCCAAGGTGAGCGCCACCGGCTCGCTCGATCTCGACGCCATCACCGACGGCGGAGTGACGGGCACGAGTGGGATCCTGTCCGCGCTCGAGTCGATCCTCGGAGCGTTCGAGTCTCCCGACCTGCCCGACCTGCCCCCCCTCCATGCCGGATTGGTCGGCTATCTCGGCTACGACGTCGTCCGGGAGGTGGAGCACCTACCGAACGTCCCCGAGGACGATCTCGGCCATCCCGATGCCATCGTCGCGGTGATCGGCGAGCTGGCCGCCTTCGACCACTGGCGTCAGCGGGTGGTCCTCATCGAGAACGTGGTTGTGGACCCGGCCTGGGACGCCGAGCGGATGGATGGCGCCTTCGACCAGGCATGCGCGCAGCTCGATACCCTCGCCGACGACTGCTTCGGTCCCCTCGACGAGGTTGCCCGGCCTCTGCCTGTACGCGGCGGCATCCCCGACGACGTCGAGCACACCATTTCGGGCCAGCTGTACATGGATGGCGTCGCCGCGGCGAAGGAGCACGTCACCGCAGGTGACATCTTCCAGGTCGTCCTATCGCAGCGGTTCGACCTTCCCCAGCTCGGGGCCGACCCATTCGACGTCTACCGCGTCCTGCGGCTGGTGAACCCGAGCCCTTACCTCTACTTCCTGCGCTTCCCCGAGGTCACAGTGGTCGGCGCTTCCCCGGAGCCGATGGTTCGCCTTCGCGATGGCGTGGTCATCTCCCGTCCGATCGCCGGGTCGCGGCCCCGGGGCCGCACGGCCGAAGAGGACGGCCGGCTGGCCGGCGAGCTGGTCGAGGACCCAAAGGAGCGAGCCGAGCACGTCATGCTGGTCGACCTGGCTCGCAACGACGTCGGGCGGGTGGTTTCCTTCGGCACGGAAAAGATCGACGAGATGATGATCGTCGAGCGCTACAGCCACATCATGCACATGACCTCGCAAGTCTCCGGTCAGCTGGCCCCAGGCAAGGGCCCCATCGATGTCCTGCGGGCCACGCTCCCGGCCGGGACCCTTTCGGGTGCACCGAAGGTCCGGGCCATGGAGATCATCGACGACCTGGAGCCGACCAAGCGCGGCGTGTACGGAGGGGTGGTCGGCTATCTCGACTTCTCCGGCAACCTGGACACGGCCATCGCCATCCGCACCATGACGGTCAACCCCGACGGTCGGGCGTCCGTGCAGGCCGGCGCGGGGATCGTGGCTGATAGCGACCCGACGGCCGAGAACGAAGAGTGCGCCCACAAGGCAGCCGCGATGCTGTCGGCGGTGGCCATGGCCCGGGCCGCGAGCCAGGCCCAACCGACGAGGGCCCGGGCCGCGAGCCCGGCCCAACCGACGAGAGCGGCGGAGGAGGACCTATGACCGGACCCGATGGCGAGATGCTGGCCGACTACGACGCATTGCGCCATGGCGTCGGCGGCCTGATCCTTCCCCGGGACATGTTGGCAGTCTCCGGTCCTGACGCGGTCGAGTACCTCCAGGGCCAGTGCAGCCAGGATGTGGCCACGCTGGCCGACGGGGAGTCGGCTGATGCCCTCCTCCTCAGTCCGCAGGGGAAGGTGGACGCCTCCATACGAGCCACCCGGACGGGAAGTGACGCCTTCCTGATCGATACCGACGCTGGGTTCGGTGAAGTGGCGCAAACCCGGCTTCTTCGGTTCCGGCTTCGAGTCAAGGTGGACATAGAGCCAGTCCCCTGGGTCTGCCTCGCCATCCGTGGCCCAGAGTCGGGTTCAGTGCCTCCGGCTTCGGAGCCGGGGGTTCTTCGCCTCCCTGTCCAGTGGCCGGGGCTCTCTGGCTTCGACCTGATCGGTCCGGCTCCCTTGCTTCCCGAGGCTGTCCGCCCCTGCGGGATCGGGGCCTGGGAGGCCGCCCGCATTGAGGCCGGTATCCCCGTCATGGGTAGGGAGGTCACCGAAAACACCATTCCGGCCGAGGCGGGCCTGGTCGAGCGCTCGGTCTCCTTCTCGAAGGGGTGCTTCACCGGTCAGGAACTGGTGGCGCGTCTCGATGCCCGCGGGACCAAGGTGGCTCGACGCCTGTGCGGGATCGTGGTGGACGATCCCGAGCGACTGGCACCTGTCCGGGCCACGGTTCACACCACCGATGGTGAGCACCAGGTCGGGCAACTGACCTCGGTGGCCTGGTCGCCCGGGTTGCGCACCACCGTCGGCCTGGCCACGCTGCAGCGCCGAGTGGCTCCGCCGTCCGCGGTGTCGGTGCGGTGGGACGAGGACGGTCGTTCAGTCGACGTCGGCGCCGAGGCCAAGGCGCTGCCGCTCGTCGGCTGAGGACTGGTCGGCCGAGGACTGGTCGGCCGAGGACTGGTCGGCCGAGGACTGGTCGGCCGAGGACTGGTCGGCCGAGGACTGGTCGGCCGAGGACTGGTCGGCTGAAGGCTC
>DASXMT010000251.1:0-3289 GCA_036495505.1 Acidimicrobiales bacterium
CGCTCCTGTTGGACCCAGTGACCGCACCCGGGGAGGATGTGGCTGCCCCGAAGGTTCGGCAGGGTGTCGGGAAAGCGGGCGATGGCTCCGGCCCCCCACATGGTCGGGCCGTCCCTCTCCCCTCCGATGAAGAGGGACGGAACCCGGATAGGCGCGCCTCTCCACGGCTGGAGGTCCTCCCAGTCACGGTCCACGTTGCGGTAACGGTTGAGGGCCCCTCGGAATCCGGTCCGCTCGAACTCCTCCACATAGAACTCGAGGTCGTCCTCGGTGAGCCAATCAGGAAGCTGGTTGGTAGCGGGAAAGCGGTCTCGCAGCATCGTGCCGCGGGTCACGGTGGCGATGGACCCACCGTCGGACGCCGACCTCACCCCGTCGCCTGACACAGCGACGTAAAAACCGAGCAGCCAGGATCGCACGTCGATCTCGGCCTCCCGCTCAGCCCGTCCCTGCTCCTGGAAGTAGTTGATGTAGAACTCCTCCTCCGGGCCGGCCTGCCTCCCCCTCTCGGCGAAGACTTCCGTGGGCCGCCGTCGGCCCGGGGGGCTGTAGGGGACGCTGAGCATTGCGACCGAGGTGAAGATGTCCGGTCGCAGCAATGCCGAATGGGCGGCGATGGGCGCCCCCCAGTCGTGGCCGATAATGATCGCCGGCGAGTCCCGACCGGTCAGCCCCTCGACTACGCCGAGGTTGTCGCTGACGTGCTGGAGCATCCCGTAGGCCTCGACCTCCAGCGGGGCGGAGGACCTCCCGTACCCTCGGACATCGATCGCTACGGCCCGGAACCCCGCCTCGGCCATCGCCGGTAGCTGGTGACGCCACGAGTACCACGACTCGGGGAATCCGTGAACGAGCAGGACCAACGGACCGGACCCTTCCTCCACGCAATGAATCCTCGTCCCTCGAGCGTCTACCACCTGGTGCCTCATGGGCTAGAGGCTATGGCAAGGATCGGCGCCACACCTCCCCGTCGGGCCGACTGTCGACCCCGTGCCGACTGGATCCCGTGGTCGCATTGGTGATTCCGGCAAGGACGGCTGCCTGGACGCCTGGATCGGTAAAAAGGGTTGCCACAGCGTGCGTGCCGACGCGAGAGGAGGACTCGGCGACGGCAGCGGCTACCAGTTCAGAGCGGCCAGCGTCGATCCAGGCAGGATGAATATACGAAGACCGGGTGACGGAGGCCGTGTCGCCCAGCAAGGTCGCCGCAGCACCGACGGCGAGGCTCTCCCGCGACCTCGCCGACACGTCCTCTGGGGGTTCGGCTCCAGCGAGCACGGCAACTGCTGCAACCGTGGCGCCCCAAGTGCGGAACACCTTGGCGCTCGCTGGCGCTTGGGTGTGGGCATGGAGGTAGGCGTTCACTGCGGCACTCGTCACGTGATGCATTCGGTGTTCACTCGTTATGGCAAAGATCGGCTGCACATCGTTGCCCGCCGCACGTACAAGCGCGCCCACAATCTCGGCCGTCACCTGGTCGTGAACTGTGACGGTGTGAGGGCGGTGTTCCTTTCCGATGAAATGGAATGTGATGGTTGAACCCCGCATATCGACGTGGTTCCGCCGAAGCGTTGTAAGCCCGTAGGTGTGATTGTCTCGGGCATAGCGGTCATTGCCAACGCGAAGCAGCCCCCGCTCCAAGAGTCTGACGATGGCGGCGGTCACGACACGTGCGCCGAGTGGATCCCGGCGGTATCGGGCGATGTCGCGCGCAACCTGAAGGCGTAGCGCGGGAATGGCCGCAGCGAACAATGTCATGCGGGCGAACTTGTCGTCGCGGGCAAGATCTAGAGCCGCAGGAGAGTATCGGTACTGCGTCCGCCCGCGCTGGTCGACCCCCGTCGCCTGCACCGACGCAGTGGCGTCGGCGGACGCCCACACGTCTACCCATGCGGGTGGAATCGCCAGCCGCCGCAATCGTTCGAGGACAGCCGGGTCGTCCACTGAACCGCCGGCGCCGTCGACCCACTTGTCGGGTCGTGCGGTGATTCGGTGGAGCCCGGGCGGCCGGAAGGCCCGGGGAGTTGGCAGCGTCTTACCGTGGGAGCTCCTCACTGCGCCGGAGCGTTGTCGGCTGCCACCCACCCAGAGACTCTCAGCCCTCAAAAGGTGAGAACGATCCGGCCCGACGCGAGCCCGACACAAACTCGTAGAAATCTCCGAGCGGCGTTCTCGCAGTCGGGTGTGTCGTTGAACGGAGCTTCGGTCATCTGAGGTTCCCCACTCGGACCAGGAGCGAAGGCGAGCTCATCCTGCTCGAGGACGAGGGCCGCCGTCGACACGGCAGTCCGTCTCGGGCCCTCAGCCTGTGCCACAGATCCATTGAGCACCATGGGGACTAAGACACGGATGCCGGTCGCGTTTCGAATGCCAGGCTCGACGTCTCGGGTATCCGATCGATTCCTGCCCTCACTTCGTCCACCTCAGGCCCGATCTGGGCCGCGAAGGTTGCGAGATCGTCTAGATCGAACCCGTACACCTCCGCCGCATTTGCTCCGACCATTTGGACTACCTCTCTCTGATCCACGCCGGCGTAGGTATATGCCAACGACTCACGTGAATGTGGAAACGTTCCCTCTTCGTGCGGGAAGTCGCTCCCCCACATGATGCGATCGACACCAACAAGGGCCCGGTCGGCGGCATCCTCGCGGGTCATGAAACTCGCTCCGACCCAGCAATTGGTCGTCCAATATTCGCTCGGCTTGCGCCCTAGGCGGAATGGGTCGATAAAGGTGAGGGCGCCAATACTCCCCTCATCCTGCTTGGCTTGTAATGCGTCCATTGCATTCAGGGTGTTTGGGATCCATCTCGTGCCCGCCTCGGTCACAACCAGCCGTAGCTTGGGGAAGCGGTCGAACACCCCAGACATGACGAGCGACCAAACTGGCCTGTGAGAGTAGAACGACGCCTCGAGCACAAACATCACCAACGTCGCCGGAAAGTACCCCTCGCTCGGTGATCCGCCGCCGCCGTGCACATTGACGACTACGCCGCGTTCCTCACACGCTCGCCATATCGGGTCATAGGCGGGCGAGTGCAATGGGTCGATCCCGCTGCCGGGCGGCACCCCCGGAAGGAGTATTCCGCCCGTGAGCCCGTGGTCCGCAATCCAGTTCACCTCGTGGACGGCGTTGTCAACATCGTTCAGCAGGATCTGGCCGATTCCGGCTCTGCGACCCGGGAGCTCTGCACACCACTCGGAAAGCCAGCGATTGTGAGCTCGAAGCCCGGCCAGGCGCCGTTCGTACTCGGCGGCTGGCGGGGTCGGCGTCACCAGCCCGCTCGTTGG
>DASXMT010000252.1:0-5036 GCA_036495505.1 Acidimicrobiales bacterium
GGTTGCGAGCAGGTGGCGGCGACGGAGAGCGGACCGGAGATGTCGAAGCTCTCGATGGGCTGCAATGCCGTCCCGGTGAGGGACGACGCTTTCAGGGCATCGAGGTTGTTCTTGAGCACGGTGGCGGTGAGCGCCGAGCCGTCCGAAAAAGTGACGTCTGGTCGGAGGGTGATGTTCCACACCGTCTTGTCGGCGTTCGGGGTCACCGACTGGGCCAGGTACGGCTGGATGGAGCCGTCGGCGGCCACCGCGGTCAGGGGGTCATAGACGGCGTTGGCGTAGCAGTACCCGTTGGTGTCCCAGTGATTGTTGGGTGGATAGAAGCCGTCGATGTCGGCAGTGGTGCCGATGATGGCGGTCCCGCCCTTCTTCGGCTTGCCCGTTCCGATGCCGGGTTTGCTGGAGGTGGCCGCGGCCGCAGTGGCCTCGCCGGCAAAGGGAGAACCGCCACTGAGCAGTCCGGGGCCGGCGACGCCGGCCACGGCGACGGCACCGGCCGTGGCCGCGCCGCGCGAGAGAAACTTCCGGCGGCTCAGCCCTTTGGATGGGCGCGACCCATCGGGCGACTCACTCGACCCTTCAGGCGTGCCTGCCTCCTTCGGCGCTGGCGTGTTCATACCTTCCCCCCTCTGCTCGTTCCCCCCCGGGATGCTTCTCCACGATGACCGCACCGGACGTTACCGCTCGGTAGCGTTCTGGTCGAGACCCTGACTGGTCCTGGCCACAACTCCGGTCCGACTCATCACTACCATGCCATCCATGGATTCGGCAGGCATGGGCACGACGTCGGTGAATGCCCCCGAGGTGAGTGATCGGGGCAACGGGGCTGACGCCGTCATCCCGGCGGACGTCACGGACCCGGTCGATCCCAACGGCGAGAGCCTCGAAGGGGACGGACCCCGACATCCGGTCCGTGGTCCGCTGCTGGGCGCTGGGGATCACATCGAGCACTTCAGCCGCAGGGTCACCGTGGCCATCGGGGTGGCCGTGGTCCTGGTCCTGGCATTCAGCCTGGTGCTCAGGTTCTGGACCACGTCGGACCTGTGGCTGGACGAGGCACTGACCGTCAACATTGCCAAGCTGCCCATTCATGACCTTCCGACCTACCTCAAGCGAGATGGTGCACCGCCGTTGTTCTATGTGCTCCTCCACTTCTGGATGCGCATCTTCGGCTCGTCGGATCTGGCTGTGCGCTCGCTTTCAGGGGTCATCGGCGTCATTACGGTGCCGCTGGCCTGGTTGGCCGGTCGTCGCCTGGGCGGCCGGGTCATCGGGTTCTCCACCATGCTCCTCGTGGCCACGTCCCCTTTCGCCGTTCGCTACGACACCGAGACGAGGATGTACGCGCTGGTCGCCCTGCTGACCGTGCTCGGATACCTGGCCCTCGATCGCGCCTTGCGCAAACCTCGCGCCGGCAATCTGATCGCCGTCGCCGTGGTGACGGGACTGCTGCTGTACAGCCAGTATTGGTCGCTCTATCTCATCGCCACCACCCTGTTGTGGTTGGCCTACCAGGGCTGGCGCGGGCGAGCGGTCTGGAGACGGAATGCGCGCGCCGCGTTCGTGGCCGTGGTGGTCGGCTGCCTGACATTCCTGCCGTGGATCAAGATCTTCCTCTACCAGTCCAAGCACACCGGCACCCCGTGGGCCGCACCGGCCAACTTCTCGGCCATGGTCAATGCCATCAGCTCGTTCGCCGGTGGCCCCACCAGTCAGGGACGGGCCCTGGCTCTCATCTTCTTCGCCTTGTCGGGACTGGGTCTGTTCGGCCTGGCCGTCAACCGCCGCCATATCGACATCGACATCCGTACCCGCCCCCTCGGTCGTCCCTTGGCCATCGTGATCGTGGGCACCCTGGCCCTGGCCATCATCGGCGGGTTCGCCTCCAACAGCGCCTTCGACGCCCGGTACGCGTCGGTCGTCTTCATCCCGCTCATCTTGCTGGTGGCGCTGGGCCTGGCCACCTTCCTCGACCTCCGCGTCCGGGCCGTGATCCTGACCGTGGCCGTCATCGCCGGGCTGGCCGGGGCCATTCCCGACATCACCACCAATCGGACCCAGGCCGGTGAAGTGGCTGCCGCCCTGGCGCCTCGGGCCCGACCGGGCGACGTCATCGCCTACTGCCCCGACCAGCTGGGCCCGGCGGTCAACCGGTTGCTCCCGGCCGGTCGCTACCAACAGATCACCTTCCCACGGGGCACGGGGCCGACGTACGTGAACTGGGTGGACTACGCGGCCGCATCGGCCAAGGGATCGCCGGTGCGCTTCGCCCAGCAGCTCGAGCGCATGGCCGGCCCCGACCATCAGATCTTCGTGGTCTGGTTCGGGGGCTACCAGACGTTCGGGACCAAGTGCGAACAGATTCTCCAGACTCTCGGATACGACAAGAGCCTTCAGTCGAACACCCTCCTCACCGGGCGCCCGGTCCAGTTCTACCAACCCATGGGGCTGGTGCAGTACGCGCCAACCAAACCCTGACCATTCTGGTGCGCACCCGGGAGCGGGCCCTCGGACGCGCCATCGTCGTCGCCCTCCCGGCGTGGGGGCTCAGCCGAGTCGTGGTGGTGGGCACCCTCCTGCTCGCCCGCCTGACCGTGTCGAGCGTCCGCCCCCACAACGGTGCTGCCGCGGCCCGGGTCCACCAGGGCCTCCTGGGGTGGGATGCCGGTTGGTACCAGTCCATCGCCGCCCACGGCTATGCCGCGTCTGGCCAACAGTCACTGAGGTTCTTCCCGGCCTTTCCGATGCTGGCCCGGGGCCTGGCCTGGATCCCAGGTGTGGGGACCGGCGTGGCCGTGGTCGTGGTGGCCAATCTCTCGGCCCTGCTCGGGATGGCCGTGCTGGTTGTCCTCGTCCAGCGCGAGACCGGGGACGCCGAGCTGGCTCGGAGGACCGTCTGGTTGCTGGCCCTCGCTCCGGCGGCCTACACCCTGGTCCTGGGATATGCCGAGGGGACCCTCCTCCTGTGTACGACGGTGGCGTTCGTGGCCCTGCGGTCTCGACGGTGGTGGTGGGCGGCCGCCGCCGGCCTGGTCGCCGGGGCAGTCCGACCTATCGGATTGTTGTTGATAGTCCCGGCCCTGATCGAGGCGTGGCAGGCCCGACACGACGGGCGGTCGGCCGGGCAGCTGGGGGCTCGGCTGGCCGCGGTGGTGGCTCCTGCCGTCGGGACCGGCGCCTACCTGGCGTGGGTGGGCACCAACTTCGGTGATGCGTTCCTTCCCTTCAAGCTCCAACAGCAAGGTGGCCACCGCGGGCCCCTGGCCGACCCCTTCGCCACGGTGGGGCACAACGTGGCCGCCGTGTTCCACGGCCACCACCTGGGCAGTGCCCTCCACGTCCCGTGGGTGGTCCTCAGCGTCGTCCTGTTGGTGTTCGTCTTCCGTCGCCTCCCGTTGTCCTACGGGGCGTTCACCACGGTGGTGTTGGCGGTCTCTCTGACCTCATCCAACCTCGATTCGTTCGAGCGATATGCCCTCAGCGCCTTCCCCCTTGTCATCGTCGGGTCGATGTGGACGTCCCGGCGACGGGTGGAACAGGTCGTCCTCGTCGTGGCCGCAGTGGGCATGGCGGCCTATGCCTACCTGTCGTTTGTCAACGTCGTCGTGCCGTAACCGGGCCGCTCCGGGCTTCCGGCCGACGACTGGCCACCGGACCAGGTACCCTCGACTCTCGTGCCCGTCCGCCAGCGGTCAGGCACCAGCCAGTATCCTGCCCCGTGGTCAGGTCGACTCATGGCGTCACCATCGGACATGAGCGAATTTGCCCGACCACCGGTGTTCACACTGGGTGAGAATCTGTGTTCACACCGGCGAAACGAACCGAATCGTTCGGTCGGTCGGTGCCAAAGTAGGACGATTTTCCCGCCATCCGGGCCGGGCACGCGAGCGAGAACGGATTGATGAGTGGTCCCAGCTGTCGACAACGAGGCGCATTCGACCAGTGGGGCGAGTGACCCGATCGTGGTGGTCGGTGCCGGACCAGCCGGCCTGACCGCTGCGTACGAGCTGGTCAAGAGGGGGGACTCGGTCGTCGTCGTCGAAGCGGACGACGTGGTGGGGGGCATCAGCCGGACGGTGGAGCGGGACGGCTGGCGATTCGACATAGGCGGGCACCGCTTCTTCACCAAGGTGGCCCCAGTCGAGGAGTTCTGGCACGAGATCCTCCCGCCCGAAGACTTTCTCCTGCGCCCCCGCATGAGCAGGATCTTCTACCGGGGCAAGTTCTACGACTACCCCTTGAAGGCCGGGAATGCCCTGGGCAACCTGGGATTGTGGGAAGCGTTCTTGTGTGGCCTCTCGTACCTGTGGGCCCGGATCCGCCCGCCCAAGGACCAGACCAACTACGAGGGCTGGCTGGTGGCACGGTTCGGGTGGCGCCTGTACCGAACGTTCTTCAAGACCTACACCGAGAAGGTCTGGGGGGTTCCTGTCGCCGATATGCCGGCCGACTGGGCCGCCCAGCGGGTCAAGAACCTGGATCTGGGCAAGGCGGTGCTCAACGCCATCACCCCCAAGCGCAACCAGAAGGACATCACGTCGCTCATCGAGGAGTTCCAATACCCCAAGTTCGGCCCGGGAATGATGTGGGAGCGTTGCCGGGACCTGGTGGAGAAAGACGGCGGCACCATCTCCATGAACACCGAGGTCGGGACCATCCACATCGAAGGCGGCCGGGCCACCGGGGTAACCGCCGTGGCAGAGGACGGGTCGACCGAACGCATCGCCGCGTCGCACGTCATCTCCACCATGCCCATGGCCGCGCTGGTGAGGGCCATCGACCCACCGCCACCGGCCGAAGTGCTGGCGGCAGGCAAGGACCTGCACTACCGGGACTTCCTGACGGTGGCCCTGGTGGTACCGGAGTCGGCCGGCTTCCCCGACAACTGGATCTACATCCATGCCACCGACGTCAAGGTGGGCCGTATCCAGAACTTCGGCTCATGGTCGCCGTACATGGTGAAAGACGGCCGGACCTGCCTGGGGATGGAGTACTTCGTCTTCGAGGGCGACGAGCTCTGGACCAGCTCGGACGAG
>DASXMT010000253.1:0-2282 GCA_036495505.1 Acidimicrobiales bacterium
CTCCCTCGAAGACCCGAAAGGGCTCGTAGACATCGGCCTCCTCCGGCCAGGCATAGGTGACAGCGTGCCTTTCTTCCACCAGCCGCCACTCATCGGGGAGCGCAACGGCGGGACTGACGTTCCCGCTGTCAGCGTGAGGCGGCATCGGACTTGAGTCGTTGCGAAGGTGCTCGGCTATGCGCGCGAGTTGGTCGTCGGAGAGCTCGATCGTCGCGTCGAGACGGAGGGGCATGAGTCTTCCTTCCTCGGGGGTGACTAACTATTACTTGACAAGTCTATTCACTTGTCAAGTAATATGTCAAGCCACTATCGCCGCGTCGTGACGTGAGAGCCTTGTGACAACCCCCTGGGTCGTAGCCTTCGAAGGTCGCCGTGCAGACCGGGTCGAATGGCACCTCGTCCTGCCAGCAGCGCCAGAGCAGCTGCGCCCACGCCGGGCCGACAATCCGGATCGCTTGCGGATGGTCGGCGCCGCACTGGCGGGCTCGCCGATAGGCCACTCTCGCCCAGGGATGCCGCTATGTAGGGGCTGGATTCCAAAAGGAATCTGTGAAATCGAGCTTGGCGGAGATCGGCTGTGCTACGTGGGGGCTTCGTGCCCCATTTCGTGCCCCGATGCTCGGAGCGGCACCGGTGTGGCGGCCGCCTATTTGACGATCTTGCCCGCCGGGGTGATCACGTACCAGTAACCGCCGTTGAGGTTCACCCCCTGTCCATTCGCGCTCCCGGGGCCGGTGTCGGCGACGTAGGTGTAGAGGGGCCAGCCGGCGTAGGTCACGACTTCCCCGCCTTCGGGATCCGGGTCGGTGCCCAACAGGCTCGCCTTGACTCCCCCTGACGCTTCGGCTTCTTCACCGGCTTCTGCCTTCAGGGGCGGCCAGACCGAGGCGCAGGATTCGGTGCAGGTGACTTTGCTCTTGTTGTCCGGAGCGAACATGTAAAGGGTCTTTCCTTCGGAGTCGACGAGCACGGTGCCGAGCCCCGACACGGCCTTGGCCGAGACCACCGGCCCGCCACCCGGTTCAGCGGCACCGGATTCGGAGCTCTTTGCGGATTCGGGGGCGGCGCCGGATTCCGAACTCGAGGTCGACGTCGAACTGGTGGTCGATTCGCTGCTGCTTGAGCCGCACGCGGTCAGGGTCAGGGCCGCAGCGGCGAGGACGAGCACCGTGGCAAATGCCTTCATGGCAAGCCTCCTGATTTATGGTGACTCGATCGGTTCCCGATTCAGTCTAAGCCCCAGGGCGCCGAGCCCGGCTCTTCTCGGGAGACGGATGTCAGCGCTGGGACCGCACATAGCGCCACCTCCCCGATTCACACCGGTGACCGAGGCGACGCGACGACCTCGGCCATGTAGGTGACGAGCGATCAGCCGGCCGGCGCATCCACCACGACCTGGACGTCCTTGCGGCCGAGCAGTTCGGCGGTCGCGGCGTTCTGGGAACCGCCCGGCGCCGCCTCGCCCTCGGGTGATGACATCAGGATCGGCCTCCTTTCGTGGTGGGATCGGTCGCGGACCCCGGGCCGGGATCGTTGCGGGCCATCTGGGCCGCCCGCAGCTCGGGCTCCATCTCCCAGGGGGGCCGTGGCAGGACGCTCCCGGTCTCGAGCAGCGACTTCAGGTTCGAGAGGACCGCCGGCCAGCCGCTCGAGATCGCGGCGAGAGCCCTGCCGTCGGCGAGGTTCTCGTGAAGCACCGTGAGCCGCACGATGTCGTGGAAGGGCGCGATCTCGAAGGTCACCTTCGACGGCCCGCCCGGCGGTTCGGGGCCGGGCGGATCGAAGGTGATCACCAGGTGACTCGGAGGCGAGGCCTCGAGGACCTCCCCGACCACGTCGGCGACGCCCGAGCCGTCGGTCCGGCGGTGCTCCCAGGCCGACCCCGGGCGCCAGTCCGAGACGTTTTCGTGGCCCCAGTATTCGCCGCTCAGGCCCGGGTCGGTGAGTGCCTCCCAGACCAGATCCGGGGTGCTCTTGACATAGGTCACGTAGACGAAATCGGGTTTGCCGCTCACGTTCTTCTCCTCGGCTCGCTGTTCACACCGGCGAGCATCCGCAGCCGCGGACCCTCGAACCGCTCGATCCAGCGGACCTGGATCTCGTGGAGCGGGACCGGATTCAGGTAGTGCAGGCGCTCCCTGCCGCGGCGCACCGAGACGACCAGGTTCGCCGCCTCGAGGACGTCGAGGTGCTGGGTGAGCGACTGACGGGTCATCGCGAGTCCGGCGCTCAGGGCCGCCAGCGTCTGGCCGTTCCGGGCCCTGAGCTCGTCCAGGAGGTGT
>DASXMT010000254.1:0-3141 GCA_036495505.1 Acidimicrobiales bacterium
ACCAAGCCCTCAGGCGTGGTCGCGGATCGACCGGCGACCGCTCACGTAGAAGATCCCGGTTACCGCAGCAAAGATGGCCATGACCAGGTCTCCAGCGGGGATCGGCAGGGTGAGCACGACGGGTACGAACGCCCCGACCACCCAGACCAGCTGCAATCTCGTCTCAAAACGGGCAAAGGCGCGGCCTTGGTTGGACTCAGGGACGAACTGCTGCACCAACGCATCGAACGATGGCTTGGCTATCGCTCCGGCCACCCCGACGGCGAAAGCAACGATGGTTTGGAGCAGCCGGGCGCGTTCAAGCGCCCCAACGGCGGCGAACGCCGCTACCAGCCATAGCGAAGCAACCAAGATCTGTTGCTCGCTGAGCACACGGCGAATCCGCGAAACCAACAGGACGCCGACGAGCGCTCCTGCGGTGATCGACCCCAGCAACAGGCCAAACCACCAGGTGGCCGCACCCTCCCTTCGCAGACCGAAGGCGAAGAGAAATGTGAGGAAGCCGACCAGCACCTTGAGCGCCGACATGGGCACCAGGGCCAGTAGTACCTGTCCATTGGCGATGGGGCGAAACGGGGCCAGGTCCTCGTCGTCATCCAGATCTTCGATGAAGGGCTGGCGTCCGAGCATTGGAGAGGTCGGGTGCGATGATGACGCAACAACCAGATCGGCGCCGGTTGATCCAGCAACCGAGCTCGGTTCCGGGCCTGCCGGAGCACCCCGAATCGACCGCGATCGACGGACCGGTAATCGCAGGCCCGCTACGGCCCCCGCTAAAAACACCACCAATGCGAGCCACACGACCCATGGGGCTCCCCCGAGCTTCAAGGCGATAACAGCAGGAAGAGCGAACACGAACCCTGAAAGCGACGCCAACAGTCCCAGGCGGGCGTTCAGAGTAGCGAGGTCTGCTTGGCCCGGCTGGGTGGCCTGCGAGCGATCCGACTGTACCGACGCTCCGAAGGCGCCGACCGCCGGAGCAGCTGTTCGCTCTGGAGCTGAGGTGCCGACAGGGCCGACGGTGCCTACAGGGCCACCGCCAGACGTGGGACCGGTCGACGGCACCAACGACGTGGAGTCGAGCAGACCCTGTGCCGCCATCTCGGGAACCAGTGCGCCCTTGGTGACCAGGTACACCTTGGACAGCACCAGCATGGCGAAGGCCTCGGGGAACAACAGCAGTGAGTGAAAGTCTCGAGCGAGGAAGGGGCACAGCGCCGCACGACCCAGAGCGGACACCACCACCATGGCCCGGCGGGCACCCCGGCTGCGGTCGATAAGAGGGCCAAGTGCCGGTGCGACCACGGCGAACGGCGCCATGGTCAGCAACAGGTATAAGAGCACCTTGTCCTTCGCCGCCGTGGGCGAGATGGAGAAGAAAAGCGAGCCGGCCAGGGAGACGGCAAACATCGTGTCCCCCGCCGTCATCAGCACGTGGGTAAGCGCCAGCCGCCCGAACGGTTTGCGCTGGTCGAACAGGTCGGCCAACGACGCGCGTACCAGGCGTCGGAACTGGTCGCCTCGATCTCGAACGCTCACCGAGGCATGGTACGCGGCACCGACGACTGACGGGCAGATCCCCCGCCCAACCTTCACAGCTCGGTATGCCCGGGACGTTCAGGCCCCGGTATACCCCGGACGGTCAGATTCACGGGATGGCCCCGACGGTCAGACCCCTGGATGGTCAAATATTCCGCTGACCAGGACCCTCCAGACCCCCTCGGGTTCCGGACGTCTCAGGTTATGGCGCCCGCCGCCCTCACCTTGGCAATCGCCTCCGGCTCGATCCCCCAATCGGCCAGAGCTTCGTCCCCGTGCTGACCGGGGTTCGGCGGGGGACGCTGGATCGAGCCGGGGGTGCCTCCGAAGCGAGGTGCAGGTCCTGGCTGGACCACTCCGGCCACCTCGGTAAACGTCCCGCGGAATCGATTGTGGGGGTGTTCGGCGGCCTCGGGAATCGACAGGACCGGCGACACACACGCATCGGTTCCATCGAAGATCTCCTGCCATTCGTCGCGGGTCTTGGTGAGGAAGAGCGAAGCAAATCGTTCCTTCATCTTCGGCCACTGCGTCCGATCGTTCTGATCGGGGAGATCCTCATTCTCCAAGCCCAACAGCCGAATCAATTCAGCGTAGAACTGGAACTCGATGGCCCCCACGCTCATGAATTTCCCGTCCGCCGTCTCGTAGACCTCGTAGAAAGGCGCACCGGTGTCGAGCAGGTTCGTACCGCGCACGTCCTGCCAGGTGCCCGTTTGCCGAAGGGTGTAGATCATGGTCATCAACGCCGCCGCCCCATCGACCATTGCCGCATCGATGACCTGACCCTCGCCTGTTTTTTGAGCCGAGAGGATCCCTGACACCATGCCAAAGGCCAAGAGCATGCCACCGCCACCAAAATCCCCGACCAGATTGAGCGGGGGAAGCGGGGGTTGCCCCGCTCGTCCGACCGCTTCGAGTGCGCCGGCGACGGAGATGTAATCGATGTCGTGGCCGGCAGTCGTGGCCAGGGGACCCGACTGCCCCCAGCCGGTCATCCGACCATAGACGAGGCGAGGATTGCGCTCCATGCACACGTCAGGTCCCACGCCCAGGCGCTCGGCCACACCAGGACGAAAGCCTTCTACGAGCCCGTCGGCCTGGTCGATCAAGCGCAGCACCAGATCAACCCCGTCAGCGTGCTTCAAGTCCACGGCGACCGACCGGCGTCCACGGTTCATCAGATCGACGTGCGGATGCACTTGCGGGGGGTAGGTGGCGCGATCGTGGCGGTCGATGCGAATGATGTCTGCACCTGCGTCTGAAAGCATCATTCCCGCGAACGGGGCGGGGCCGAGACCGGCGAATTCGATGATGCGCAGGCCATCCAGCGGCCCGCTCATCGTCCACCTGGCTTACGAGTCGTTCCGACCGGTAGTGGAGAGGGCTTGGTGGCCTAGATGCGGGCCGGTGGACGTGGGATGGGCATGCAGGGATGCTGGTCGCTGAGCCGGTCAGGGTCAAGTATCTGGGAACGGTGGCGAGCGTTGTGCAGGCCCGATACCGACCTGACCACCGCCTTCACGACCGGTGCGTACTCACAGCGTCCCAGCCCACGGCCTCCCGCGTTCTATGGGCTCCTATCCCGGCAGGAACCCCACC
>DASXMT010000255.1:0-14259 GCA_036495505.1 Acidimicrobiales bacterium
GGTCGTCCGACGGGCGGTGACCCACACGTCCCAGCCGGCTGTCGCAGCGGCGATGGCGATGCCGCGCCCCACTCCGCCTGACGCCCCGGTCACCAGGATGCTGCGCTTCTCGTCGTTCACCACGCCCTCCCGCAGTCGGCGCGGACCACCGTCCCGGTAACGCCCGCGGCCGCTTGCGACCACAACATCTCCACCGCGCCGGCGATCTCGTTCCCCGGTGTTCCCGGAAACGAGGGCAGGGGCGGCTGCATGCCGAGAAGCGTGTCTGGCGCACTGAACAGCTCGGTGGTGACCAGGTTGACACGGCATCGGCGGGGTCCATGGATCAGAGCTGCCGAACGAGTCAATGCTGCAAGTCCATCGGCCAGTGCCGTCATGTCGGACCGCCCACGGCAATCCAGCGCGGCCGGGAGTTCGGCGACGACGACCACCGAACCGCCGTCGGCGCACAGGCCGACAGCCGCACTGACGGCTGTGAACCAGGTGGCGACGGGGATCTCGACCTGAACGATCCAACTGCGGTGGTCCAGTTCGGTCAGTGCCATCGCCGACGTGGGTTCTGGCCACGTACAGACCACCACGGAGTCTGGTCGCGGGGACGATCGCAACTCATCGCCCCAAGCGGCAAGGGTGTCCCGCCACGGCCAATCCCATCCCTCGGCGGCAGGATCGGCCAGGGATGGCGGCGCGTGGATGGACAGCCCCAAGCTGGCGCCCAGCTGTTGCGTGGCCTCGAGGTTGTGAGCGACGAGCAGGCGGCGCTCGACCTGGTCCGTAGGCATCGACGCGGCGGTCAGGCGTTGACGGGATCGAACTGGATTGGGCCGTGAGCCACGCCGCGGGTGGGCACGAGCTGGTTGAGCTCCACCTTGTCCTCGTCGACCTCCCAGTCGCCGACCATGTCGATCAGCACCTGGAGAGCGACCCGGACCTCGAGCCGGGCGACGGCGTTACCGAGGCAGTAGTGGATGCCGTGGCCGAATGCCCAGTGCACTTTGACGTCGCGGTCGAGGTCGAGAAGGTCAGGGTTGGGGTAGGCCGACTCGTCGTGGTTGGCTGATCCGTACAGCACCAGCACCTGGTCGCCGGCGGGAATGGTCACGTCGTGGAGGGTCACATCGCGGGTCGTGCTCCGGGCCAGGCCCTGCACGGGAGAGATGAAGCGGAGCAGCTCCTCCAGCGCGCGGGGCCAGCGATCAGGATTCTCGGCCAACGCTCGACGGGCATCGGGGAAGCGGCCCAAGGCCAGCACGCTCTGAGCGATCATGTTCATGGTCGTGTTCTGGGCGGCGTCATGAAGGAGTGAGCAAAAGCCGGCGACCTCGTCGATGGTCAGGTCCTCTCCCTTCACCTCGGTGTGCAGGATCTGGGAGATGAGATCGGCGCCGCGGTGCTCACGGCGCTCCTTGACCAGCTCGAGCCAGTAGCGCTCCATCTCGCCATAGGCACGGAGGGCCGCGTCACTGGTGAAGTCCCCGCCTGCCAGCGTGTCGAGGTTCCACTTGAGGAAGGTGTTCCGTTCCGAGACGGGGAGATCCATCAGGGCGCACATGGTGATCGTGGGGATGAGCTGGGCGAATTGGGTCGCGGCATCGAAACCTCCTTCACCGCTGTACTCCCCGATCAGCTCTCGTGCGTACTGCCGGACGTCCGGTTCGAGTCCGGCGATTCGGGAAGGGGTCAGGACCCGTACCAGCACGTTCCGCAGCTCGTCGTGGCGGGGCGGGTCCATGTTGAACATGTTCGGCGGCAGGAGCGTGATGTCCGTGTCGATCAACGTTCCACGGGCCGAAGAGAAGGTCCGCCAGTCGGTGAGCGCTTCGTTGACGTCATCGGCCCGGCTCAGCATCCAGTAATGGGGCCAGACGCGGTGGTCGGGGACCTCGCGCCGATAGACGGGATCCTCCTCCCGCATCACCTGGTAGTGTGGATACGGGTCAGCGAAGTAAGCCGGATCGAAGGGATCGAACTCGAACATCACGGTGTCCTTTCCGGGCCAGGGCGGCAACACTAGCAATCATTATGTAACAAGAAGACAACCCTGGCTACTCGTGGGCTCCGGCCACCTGAACAGGATCAACAAGAGCGAGGTGTCGAGACATCAGCTCGTCGGGTGGCATGGAGCCAACCTGGTGTACCGCTGTGAACAGCTGGGCAATCGTTGGAGAGGCCAATAGACAAAGATTACAAGCATCGCTACTGATGGCTGAGTAGTATTGAGCCCCTATAGACCCAGCAGGGAGGGCTGTCCGGTGCCAAACGATCCAGCAGAAGAAGCTTTGGCGCACTGCCATATCACCTCACTTTTGGCCAAGTACTACCAAGCCATCGATACCGGCAACTGGACCGTGCTCGATCAGGAGGTCCTGGCCGACGACGCCTTGTGGGAAGTGATCCAGCATTCGCCCTCGGGGGAGACCATCGAGGACATGGTGAAGGGGCGCTCGGAGATCGTGGGCTGGTTCGAGAAGATCATGGGCGGCGATGCCTCCATGAGCGAAGGGACGTGTCGTCATTTCGTCTCGACCCACGTGATCGAGGTGGATGGCGACACGGCGAGGTCCACCAGCCATCTCCAGGCGTTCGACACGCACAGGTTCATCATGCTCTCTAATGGGGTGGTGGAGGCCGACCACGTCAAGAGCGATCGTGGCTGGCGCATCCGCCGCTACCACATCGATGAGGACATCACCGATGCGGACATGGAAGCGTTCAAGCAGGCCGTCCCCCGTTAGCTGTTGGTGGGGAGACTTCGTTGTCCCGGCCCGCGACCTCCGGCACCCATGACCTACAGGGAGCCAGCTTCATTGACATCTACAGCGCGGACTACGACGAGAACCCTCACGAGGTTCACCGGGCAGCTCGCGAAGTGGCCTGGTGCGCAAGGACACCCATGGGCGTCATGGCCGTCCGGTACGCGGAGGTCAACAGCCTCCTGAAGGACCGGAGGCTCGGCGAGCTCGGCGAGCACGCGTTGATAGCTGTCGGAATCACCGAAGGCGATCTTTGGGACTGGTGGACCTCCATGTTGTTCAGCCAGGACGGTGAGAGTCATCTGCGCCTACGGAGGCTGATCGCCAAGGCGTTCACCCCGAAGAGCATCGAGCAGATGCGGCCGGTAATCAGAGCCATCGCCAACCACCTCGTCGACACATTGGATCCGCGCCGCGGCTGCGAGTTCGTATCGACATTCGCTGCTCCCTTCGCTGTCGCCGTCATCGGACACCTTCTCGGGATAGAGGAGGCAGACTATGACCAGTTCTACCGAGCATCGAGCGATCTGGCCCTGGCGTTCACCGGGCAGATCGGTGAGCAGCGGGAGCGCATAGAAGCCGGTTTGGCTGTCTTGAACGAGTACGCAAACCAGCTTGTTGGCGATCGCCGACAACACCCAACTGGTGACCTCGTGAGCGAGCTGATCGAAGCTGAAGAAGAGGGCGATCGCCTCAGCGAGGCCGAACTCAGGATGCTCATCACCATCTTGATCTTCGGCGGCCTCGACACGACGCAGTGCCAGCTCGCTTGTGCCGTTGCGACATTTGCCGAGCATCCGGACCAGTGGAAGCTCTTGTCCGACCGACCCGACCTCGCGCCTCAGGCGGCCGAAGAGGTCCTCCGCTTTGAGCCAGCGGGCGCCGGCGCCCCCCGTCGGGCTCTGACCGAATTCCAGTTCCAAGGCCTTCACGTCGGGATGGGTGACATTGTCCACCCCTCCTCCCTGGCGGCAAATCGGGATCCACGGGTATTCGATGAGCCCGACCGGTTCGATATCACCCGGTCCCGAAAGGTCTCCCACCTGACGTTCGGTGGAGGGCTCCACTACTGCGTTGGCGCCGCGTTGGCTCGACTCGAGCTCGAAGAGGCGCTGTCCATCCTGGCCCGCCGGTTGTCGGATCTCGGGGCGGACGGTCGTGCCCAGTGGCGGAAGCTGGCCACCATCCGGGGCCCGGAAGTGCTGCCGATCTCGTTCTCTGCATAGCCCTCCGGATGTCATGCCGGGATGACCTGGCTGGGATGCTGCGATGGGACCCGCCGTTCGTGGGTCACCGGTGAGGCAGTAGGTTTTGGCCTACACGGCCTGTAGGTAGGAGACTCGTGGGAACGTGTCGGAGTTGGCCGACTCGACAACCAAGGGGGAAGACGTGGCTGATCTGGATGGCAAGACGATCGTGATCTCGGGGGTCGGACCGGGTCTGGGCCGGGAGACCGCCCTGATCGCGGCCCGGGAGGGTGGCAATGTCGTGTTGGGCGCCCGCACCGAGGCGACACTGGAGTCGATCGCCAAGGATGTCGAAAAGGCAGGAGCCAAGGCCGCCTACCTGCGTACCGACATCGTCAATCCGTCGGATGGCCAGGCCCTCATCGATCTGGCCGTGTCCACCTTCGGCCGGCTCGATGGGCTGATCAACATCGCCGCCCTCGACGCTGTCTTCGGTGGGCTGCAAACCGCCGGGGACTTCAGCGAGTGGCGTCAGGTCTTCGACGTCAACCTGTTCGGTACCCTCGCTCTCACCCGGGCCGCCCTGCCCGCGCTGGGGGAGTCCAACGGATCGGTGGTGTTCGTCTCCTCTCAGACCCAGCACCACCCACCGGCGCAGGTGCTGCAGATGGCCTATGCGTCATCGAAGGCGGCGATCACCGGAGCGATGCGCCATCTCTCCCAGGAAGTGGGTCAGGACGGGATCCGCGTCAACGAGGTGGCCCCGGGCTGGATGTGGGGACCGAACGTCGAGGGGTACGTGGGCATGATGGCCGAGCAGCGTGGGGTCGAATCCAGCGTGGTCCTGGGCGAGATGACCGCGTCCTTCCCGCTGCGCCGTATGTCAACCGATAAGGAAGTGGGCGAGGCCCTGGTGTTCTTCGCCTCACCCCGGTCCAGCGGCATCACCGGGCAGACCCTCCTCATCAACGGTGGGGAGATCGTGAAATGACCTCTAGCTAGGCCTGGCCGGCGGCTCTCCGAGCCTGCCCGAGGTTAGGTCTTTTTAGTCTTATGCCTATAAATCCCTAATAAACCTAGAAGTCCTCATCAGCTCCGGGCTCGAACGGAGTCGAGGTCGGGGATCCAGCGCCTCATAAACGCATCGAACATGGGCACGGTGAAGTCGATCTCACCCCACCGGGGCGAGTAACACAGTGCCTTCTTGATCAGCCCGTCCCTGGTTGGCCCCAGAGCGGTGGTCTTCTTCCCCAGCAGCGCTGCCACTTCGGACGACCGCTTCGGACCGGGACCAAGCTCCCCCATGGCCCGGAGGTAGGCCCGTTCCGGATTGCCGGTCCTGCCGATCCGGACGCGGAAGAAGCCGTCGTCGAGTTCGGCTGTCGCCACGGGGATGCTCCGTTCGACGTCGTCCAAGTTGATGGTGTCGGGTCCGTCCGAGGCGGCCCACGCCTGCTTGCCGAACTCCTGGAGAAAGTACGGATAGCCCATCGTGATCTCGGCCAGGCGATCGAGGGCGCCCTCGGTCCACGTCACCCCTTCGTCCTCTGCCGGGACGATGAGCGCATCGCGGACCTGATCGATCGTCAAGGAGTCGATCACCGGGAACGTGAACAACCGCTCGGCATAGGACTTGGCCTCGCCGGTGAGAGAGGCCAGTGAGGGGAGCCCTGCCGCGGCGATGGTGATCGGGAGGACCAGCTGGGTGGCGCGGTGCAGGCCCATGATGAGCGCCTCGAGTGTCTCGGTCCTGACGTAGTGCAGCTCATCGATAGTGATGAGGACACCGGTGCCGTGGTCGCGGGCCACCTCGCCCAGTTCCACGAAGAGCCCGGCCAGATCCGTGGCCAGGTCTCCGGAGTCGGCCGGTCCGCTCACCGCCTCCACGTCGATGCTCAGCTCGGGGCCGTCCGGAAGCCGGATGCTGAAGGCCTTGAGGACCCCGAGGGCGCGCCGAATCCGCTCGCCGATGCGCCGTTTGGCATCCATCGACAGGAGGACTCGCCGAAAGGCGGCGGCCAGCCGAGCGGGCAGATCGCCGTCCTCGCTCACCTCGATGTGCTCGTGGAAGTACCCGCGGCCGTGGGCCAGCTGCTCGAATTCGTTGAGGAGGACGGTCTTTCCCACCCCACGCAGGCCGGTGAGCATCTCGCTGCGGCCATCGCGTCCCAGCAGCAGTCGCTGGAGGGCGACGTCCATGTCCTCGATCTCTCGCTCCCGCCCCACCAGTGCGGGCGGCCGCGTGCCGGCTCCGGGGCTGAAGGGATTTCGCACAGGGTCCACAGCAGCAATATATACCAAGATTACCCGAGTATAGAAATACAACTATAAACGCTCAGCGCCTTATCTCTCAGGAATATAGCCCGATACCTATAAAACTTCTTCGCCCCGGACATCCTGGTGGATCGGGGTCCCAGAGGAGCCGGCTTGCCGCCCGAAGACCATGGGATGATGAGTCCAAGCGGCGGCCGAAGGACGAGACATCATGCGCGTACACCTGATCGACGGAACATACGAGCTGTTCCGCCAGTTCTTCGGCCAACCCGAGAGGGCAGCCGATGACGGCTCCGAGATCGGGGCCACCTACGGTGTCGTCACCTCGGTCCTGTCCATGCTCTCGAACGGCTCCACCCACCTGGGCGTGGCCACCGACCATGTCATCGAGTCGTTCCGCAACGACATGTGGCCCGGCTACAAGGATGGCTCCGACGTGCCGGAGCCTCTGAAGGCACAGTTCAAGCCGCTCGAGGATGCTCTCGATGCCCTCGGCGTTCTCGTCTGGCCGATGGTCGAGGTCGAAGCGGACGATGCCTTGGCTTCGGCTGCCGCCGTCGCTGGCGACGACCCCGACGTCGAACAGGTGGTCATCTGCACACCGGACAAGGACCTGGCCCAGTGCGTCGTGGGCACTAGGGTCGTCCAGCTCGATCGACGCAAGGATGTGGTCACCGACGAGGACGGGGTGCGGGAGAAGTTCGGCGTCCTCCCTCACTCCATTCCGGATTGGTTGGCCCTGGTCGGTGACTCGGCCGACGGGTTTCCCGGCCTGGCCGGCTGGGGCAAGCGATCCGCCGCCGTGGCCCTCGCCCACTACGGCCACCTCGACGCCATACCGGATGACGTCGACGCCTGGGATCCGGACGTGCGCAAAGCAGTCCGGGGGGCTCCAAAGCTAGCCGGCACACTGGCGGCCGAGCGGGAGAACGCCGAGCTGTTCTTGTCGCTCGCCACCCTCCGGATCGATCGCTCATTGCTGCCCAACGTGGCCGCATTGGCATGGCACGGTCCCACGCCGGCGTTCGAGCAGGTATGCCGACACATGCGGGCACCACAGCTGGCCGAACGGGCCGAGGCACTCGCTCGTTGAGCGCGTCGGAGAGGATGGACGTGGAAGGGCAGTCGTTGGCCAGCCAACTCAAGGAGAAGCGTTCCGAGATGATCGTCTGACACACTCTGTCATGGCGAAGCCCAGGGGGGTCGTGTGTGGAGCGTTGGCGGCCTTTAGCCTCATCGGCCTGGTCTCCGTCGGGGGCGCACCGGCGAGCGCGGGGGCGTCCACGTTGGTCAGTGAGACCTCGACCTCAGTGGCTCCGGTCCCGTCGTCGGGCTGCCAGACTGCTGCCGCCCCGACCTCTGGCCAGTCGACGTTGTCCTTCTCCTCCGGCGGCAAGTCCGGTACTTACATCCAAGCCGTTCCTGCGACCGCCGAGCAGGGCGAAGCGATGCCCGTCGTCTTCGACCTGCACGGGTATGTCGAGCCCGCGTCCTTTCAGGACCAGGGCACGGAACTCAGTTCGTTCGGGGACAGCCACGGCTTCGTGACCGTTACGCCACAGATAACCGAGAGCGGTCTTGCCCGTTGGGACGACAGCGCTCGCAGCGCCGACATCGCCTACCTCGGGAAGCTGCTCACCCATGTCGAAGCTTCGCTCTGCGTCGACCAGCGACGGGTGTTCGTCACCGGCCTGTCGATGGGCGCCTTCGCTAGTTCGGCCGTGGCCTGCGAGCTGTCGAGCCGGGTAGCCGCCGTGGCCCCGGTGGCCGGGCTCCAGGCCTTCTCCTGGTGCCGTCCCACCCGGCCCGTCCCCGTCGTCGCTTTCCAGGGTACGGCTGACCCGTTCGTCTCCTATACCGGGGGACCGGGTCCCAACGCCTTGAAGCTCCCGGCTCCCGACGGTTCGGGCAAGACCGTGGGCCAGGAGCTCAAATCCCACCCCCATGCCGCGGGCAACCCCCTGCCCGAAAGCATTCCCACCCAGGTGGCCACCTGGGCCAAACGTAATAACTGCGGCGCCACACCGACCAAGACCCGCATCGCCTCCGACGTGACCAGGGTCACCTACCCGTGCGCGGCCAACAGCTCCGTTCAGTTCTACGTGATCAAGGGCGGGGGTCACACCTGGCCAGGGGGACCTCCCGGCGTGTTCCCGGTCGCCGCTGTGGGCAAGACGACAACCTCGATCAGCGCCAACGAGATCATCTGGAGCTTCTTCCAAGCCCACCCGCTTACGGGCCGGATCGGCTGACCGCCTGCATCAGCCAACGGCCCGCATCGGATAGTCGGTCCGTATCCGATGGCGGCCACCATCGATAACAGTCTGGTTGTATCGACCGAGCACAGGCGGTACGTCGGAGGGTCAGTCGGTAGCGCCGAGCTCGACCGGGGTGGCGATGACGTCGACAAGGGCATCGGAACGCAGCACGGTCAGGGCCAGGGGCTGGCCAATGGCATCGCCGAGCATCAGGCGCTGCAACGTCTGAGCGCTGACCACCGCTTCGCGGTTGGCACTGAGCAGCAAGTCGCCGGCGCGCAGGCCGGCCCGCTCTGCCGGCCCGCCGGGCACGACCTCGGCGATGCGCAGTCCCGTCTTCTGCGCCCGTTGCGAGGCCAGCAGCGGCGGAAGGGGCGCAGGAGTCCCAGCCACGCCTAGATAGGCACGGCGGACTCGCCCCTCGGCCATCAGAGCGGCGACGATCTGCCGGGTGATCGAGTTGATCGGGATGGCCAGGCCTACCCCAACGCCTGCAACTGCGGTGTTGATGCCCACCACCGCTCCGGACGACACGACCAGCGCACCACCCGAGTTCCCCGGGTTCAGGGCGGCATCGGTCTGGATGACGTCGTCGATGATCCGCACGTTGCTGCCCGCTCTGGTGGGCAGCGAGCGGCCCAGGGCGCTGACAACGCCCGCGGTGATGCTGCCGGCCAAACCGAGGGGGTTGCCGACAGCCACGACCAGCTGCCCCACCCGGAGGTCTGCCGCCTCACCCAGCCGGGCCGGTGCCGGGGTCACCCCGTCGGCGCGGACCACAGCCAGGTCCGACAGGGGATCGGTGCCTACCACGTGGAACGGAACGACCGTGCCGTCGGCAAAGGCGACCCGTCCTGCCTCGGCTGTACCGACCACGTGGGCGTTCGTGAGCAGGAATCCGTCGTTGGTGAATACAACTGCCGATCCCGCCCCGTTGGCGTAGCTCCCGTCACGTTGGCGGTGGGAGACCTCCAAAGCGGCGACCCTGGGGGTCAACTGCTCCGCCACCGAGACGACGACCTGGGAATACGCGTCCAATGCCTCCAGCTCTTGCTCGGGCGTCTGTGAAAGGGTGTCACTCATCGTACTACTCCTGGATTACATGATTACAGGCGGATAAACAGACGAGGCGAGCCGTTTGTTCCCTCGCCTTGTCGCCACGAAGGATCACCGTCACCTCGGAGCGGGGTCCTCGCCTCGGAGTAGGTTCGACTGCACTATGGATGCGTCCCGCCTGCAGGCTCCACAGCAGAACGACTGGCGATCGACCCGGTGACCGAGGCAATTGCTCCCCAGGCGCCGTCGCACCGGCTGTCGTGGTCGGGCGCGGCCACGTGGGTCCGGACCAAGGACCCAGGGTTCCTCGCCATCAAGCGTTCGATCCGGGCAGCAGTGGTCGTGCCCGGCGTCTTCGGCCTGACCCATTCCCTCTTCTCCAACCCCCAGATCAGTCTCTTTGGGACGTTTGGTTCGTTCGCCCTGCTCCTTCTGGTGGACTTCCCGGGTCGGCCCCGCACCCGCCTTCTTTCCTATGTGGCCCTTGTCTTCGCTGGGAGCTGCTTCATTGCCCTGGGCACAGTGGCCTCGACCCACAAGGTGGCGGCGGTCGCCGCCATGGCGGTGGTGGGGTTCGTCGTCCTTTTCGCCGGTATCGAATCACCCCAAGCGGCCACAGCATCGACTGCCGCCCTCTTGCTCTTCGTCTTGCCCGTGGCCGTGGCCCAACCCGCCAGCGAAGTCGGTCCCCGCCTGATCGGATGGGGGTTCGCCTCAGCGTTCTGTCTTTCCGCCTGCATGCTGGTCTGGCCCACGCCGTGGCACGACGACCTCCGGCGCCGGCTTTCAGCCACCATCTCTGCCGTCGGCCGGCTGGCGGTTACCTTCGCTGAGGGTAAGCCCGATCCCAAGGCATCCGAAGCAGTGAAGTCGGAACTGGAGTTGCAGCGGCGACAGTTCGCGGGGACTCCGTACCCACCCACCGGCGCAGCGGCCAGCGCTGTCGCTCTGGCCAAACTGGCCGGTCGCACCGAGTGGGTGGCCGGCAATGCGCTTGGGGTGTGCGAGGACGTCGGGCCGCTGGACCTGTCGTCAGTCCGAACCGTCGTCGGGGCTGTGGCCGAGACGCTGCGGCTGAGCGGCGCCCTCGTCTGCGATGGCGTCGGTCACCCTGTCGACGACCCGGCTCTGGTAGGAGAGGTTCAGTCCTCTGTCCGGCGGTTGGACGGACTCATCCAAACCGAGCTCGATGCACAGGTGTCGACCCTGGTCGACCCGGACGGTCACCATCAGGCTGCGGCTGCCCACGGCGATAGAGACGGAGGGGCACCCGACCGACGTGGCGAATTCAGGCCCTCGTTGGACCCGACCTTCCGGTCTCGGGCCCTGGGCATTGCCACGGAGATGGTGGCCGACGCCACGCTCGAGGCAGCCGGCGCCCAGGCCGTCGGCGACAGGAGGCTCGGACCCGGCGACGAGATCCCGTCGCGCGACTTCTGGCGCAGGCTCACCTCGCACTTCTCGTTCCGCTCGGTATGGTTCCGAAACGCCCTGCGGGGTGCTGTCGGGCTTGCGCTGGCCGTTCTCGTCGTGGAGGTCACCGCGGTGGAGCACGGATTCTGGGTGGTGCTGGGTACCCTCTCGGTCCTACGGTCCAATGCCCTGGGTACCGGCGCCACCGCCCTGCGCGCCATAGGGGGCACGACGGTGGGCTTTCTCGTGGGCTCGGCCATCATGATCGGTATCGCCGACCGATCGGTGGTCTTGTGGGTGCTCCTGCCCCTAGCCGTACTGGTGTCGGGTGTGGCCCCGTCGATGATCTCCTTCGCCGCCGGGCAAGCCGGCTTCACCCTGGTGGTGATCATCCTCTTCAATATCATTGATCCCACCGGCTGGAGGGTGGGTCTCACCCGCATCGAGGACGTGGCCATAGGGTGCGGTGTGAGCATCGTCGTGGGGCTCCTGTTCTGGCCCCGAGGGGCCACCGCCGCGCTGGGCCGAGCCATGTCGGCCGCCTTCGTCAAGAGCTCGGGCTACCTGGCCGACGCGGTGGACCGGCTGACCGTCACCACCCGTCCGGTGGACACCCGCCCGGCGCAGCGAGCCTCGCATACCGCCTATCTCCGGCTCGACGCCGCCTTCCGCGAGTTTCTGGCCGAGCGTGGCGCCAAGGTCGTGCCGGTGGAGACCGTGGCCAGTCTGGTTACCGGGTCGAATCGGATCCGTCTGGCTGCCTACACGCTGGCGACGCTGCCAGTGGTGCCATTGCTGCAAGGCCAAACGGAGCCCGAGTCGGTCGCCATCGCCGGGGCGGTACTGCGGGACTCATATTCATTGAGCTATCGCTGGTACGAGGCGTTCGCCGAGGCGCTGGCCGAACGGCGCGACTCGGTGGATCCCCCCCCCGTCAACGACGAGACCCTGCACGACGTTCTGCTAACGGCGTTCGAGGACGCTCGCAACCGGCAGCGCGAGGATCTGCTGCGCATCACCATACAGATGTTCTGGGCTGACGAGTTGCTGGAGGGCCAACACCAGGTGCAGATCGACCTGGCCGACTCGGCCAGTCTCTTCGCCCGATGGCGGCAACCGGCACTCTTGATCTGAGTGCCGCCTGCACCTGAAAGCCCGGTCCTACTGCTCTTCAGGTCCACCGTTCTTCCGCACCCGCGGCCTTTCGTCGGGCTGCTACCGGCCCAGGGTCACCAGCTCCGCGGCCGCGGCGAAGGCCGGGTCGTCCGTGGCCCGAAGGCCTCGGAGGCAGGCCTCTACCAGCTTTACTTGATGGGGATCGCCGCTTCGCTCTGCTGATCGAATGAGCTCGTCGTGCTCGACGCCAGCCATCTCCGGAGCACTGACGGACTGGTTTCCGGCGTAGAGGACGGCGTGCTCGGCTTGTACCTGGGCCAACCCGGCTGCGGCGGCCTCGGCCGAAATGTGGTCGGCCAAGAGCTCAACGGCCATGGCCCCGGTCACTCCGTGGAGGTTCAAGATGTTGGGTCGGCTCAGATAGTGCCGGGCACCCTCGGCCGCGGCGTTGACCACGGCCAGCCGGATCTCGTCCTCGACGATCACGGCGCCGGACGCCGGTTGGCCGACCTCGAACCGGGCGGCCCAGTAGCCGAGCGCCCTCGCAAGTTCTGCTTGCCGGGGCTCGGTGTCGGCGGCGTCGATGGCCCGCACCGCGTGGGCGGTGCGGATTGCTGCGTGGAAGAGGGCGATGGCCAGGGAAGGCATCAACCGCGGCACCCAGATCTCGACCACCGTGGACCACCCGAATTCGGCGATCGATCGTTCGAAGTACCCGATCCATTCCGGGAGCTGCTGGTAGGCGCCCAGCGACTCCCGCCAGTCGAAGTCCACCGGTGACACGGGATCGACGCCGATGCCTCCCGCGTTGGCGAACCGCCGGGCCCAACCGTCGAGGGCATCATCGCATCCCACTGCGGCCAGGGCCTCGCAGGCCATGGGCCCGTGATTGATGAACCCATTGGGCAGCTCGAAGCCGGCTGAGCTCAGGCGCTCGAACGCCTCGTCCAACGCTGTCGACGTTTCCATCGTTTCGGTCCTCATGGCGTCGTCCTCCTCTGCTCCAGTAGGACTGTATTTGTTCAAGTGAACTTGAAGTCAAGGGCTACCTTCGAACCGGGGAAGCACTCTGCGGAAGCCGTCACTGCGAGCGATGGTTGTCCCGCTGAAATCGCGCCCGGCGCCTTCTGCCCATTCCGCATCTGATATCGCGTCCATGTCGGCCGGGAGGTAGTGGGTGAGGACGAGCTCGTGGACGCGGGCAGATTCGGCAACGCTCCCGATCTCGGTGATATCGGTGTGGAGGGCGGCCATCCGTTCGAGGGCAGCACCAGTGGTTCCGTGCCGCTCGAGGCGACGCTGGCCGAACAGGCGTGGGCACCAGAGTCAAGCTCGAACCAGATTGGGATAGCCGGCTCTGTTCAGTCCAGGCCCCACGAGGTCCACGTCGAGGGCGGCCCGTCAGGCACGATCACCAACAAGAACCGGTTCTCGGCCTCGAGGTCGGTCCGCAGCTCGGCGTCGCTCGGGACCGGTCGCCCGTACTTCTCCCGGATGATACGGAAGTAGGGCAGCCCGCGGTCCAGGTCCTCCCACAGCTCGGCGGTACCGTTGACTGAGACAGCGCGGAACCCGGTCGAGTCGTCGATCAGCAGTTCCGCGCGTGGATCGCGTTTGAAGATCTTGTACTTGGCCCGGTTCTTCATGGTGGAGACGTAGAACCGCTCCCCGTCGAAATGGAACCAGTTGGGGGTGAGGTGCGGCCTGCCGTCCGTTCGGATGCCGGCCACCACCACGTTCCGTCGTTCGTTGAGAAACGCGTCCAGCTTCTCCGGCGCTGCCATGTCCGGGTGCCCGTCAGGAGGCAATCAGTCCGAGTGCGTTCTCCCGCATGATGCGCTTGATGCTGGCGTCGTCGAGGCTGGCGATGCACTCGACGTACTCCTCGGGCACATGGTTGCCCTCGGGATGGGGCCAGTCCGAGCCCATGAGCACGTGGTCGACGCCGATCAGGTTGGCCAGCCCGACCACGTCCTCCTCGGGGAAGGGCGAGATGTAGACGTTCTCCTTGAACACTTCGGACGGGCGGACGTCGAGCTTCTGGCCGAAGGCCTCGATGTGCCGGTCGAGCATGCCCCCGGCGTGGTCCAGGGAGTGGAGGAAGTAGGGCACCCAGGTGCACCCCATCTCGATGCTGGCCACCTTGATGTTGGGGAACCGCCCGAAGAAGTTGCCCAGGATGAGCGACATCAGGGTGTCCAT
>DASXMT010000256.1:0-7689 GCA_036495505.1 Acidimicrobiales bacterium
TCTGGTCGCCGTCTCCGACCCTGATCTGGTCAAGACCATCACCATGGTGGGCGCCTCCGTCTCCAGCGACGGCTACGTCGCCGGGACCATGGAGGAGATGACCGGCCTCCCGGCCGATGACGACGAGATGGCCATGTTCAAGGCGGTGTACGCAGGGTTCAAGGCGATGTACGCAGGAGCGTCGCCCGATGGGCCTGCCCACTTCGCCGAGGTGTGGGACAAGGTCCGCACCCTGTGGAGCGAGGAGTACGACTGGTGGGACGACGTGGACGCGGTATCGGTTCCGACCCTGGTCATGGTGGGGGATGACGACCTCATCACCGTGTCGAGTGCCGACGAGCTCGCCCGCCGCCTCCCCGCCGGGCAACTGGCCGTGATCCCCGGCGCCTCCCACGTGGCTCCCCTCGAGAAACCGGACCTCTTCAACCAACTGGTGCTCGACTTCACCACCAAGCCGGTGGTCGAGTCGATGATGCCGGTCAGGCGTCGGCCCCGCCTTGAGCCACGCCGAACCCGTGGGCCCAGGCCCGTTCCCGGTCAGTGAAGGTGCCGCTGCCAGTCGGGCGGGACCTTGCCCGCCGGGCCCGGCACCGGTTGATCGAGTGGGTGGTGCTCCGGCGCGGCCAGAGCGGGACCGTCGTAGAACTGGTCGTCGGCGTAGTTCCAGAACCAGTCCTCGCCGGGCTCGAAGCTGCGGATCAGGGGATGCGCGGCCGCAGAGGCGTGCTTGCTGGCGTGCTGGCTCGGTGAGGAGTCGCAGCAACCGATGTGACCGCACGTCGCACAGCGTCGAAGGTGGAACCACCAACCGTCGGCGGCCTGGCACTCGACGCATCCTGTCCCACTCGGCGGCACGGTCGGATCGATGTCGGCGGCCATGGCACCCAGATTATGCCGGCCGAACGTTTCACGTCACCACAGACCGGCCTGATCAGGGCGAGGTGGCCAGGTGGTCGTGCACCGATCGTACGGCACTCGATCCCTCGCCCACCGCCGACGCCACCCGCTTCAGGGATCCCTGACGGACGTCGCCCACGGCGAAGACGCCGGGCACCGAGGTTTCGAACGGGAGAGGCGCCCGGCCGGCGAACGAGGCATCGGAGAGGGTCGAATCGGGAAGCGAGCGATCGGTGAGCACAAATCCCTTGTCATCGAGGGCGACCGTGTCTCCCAGCCACGTGGTGGCGGGAATGGCGCCGATGAAGCAGAAGAGACCGGCGCACGGGACCGTGCGCTGCTCGCCCGTGGCCGTGTGCTCGAGGGTCACGTGGTCCAGATGGCTGTCGCCGGCCAGCCCCCGCACCTCGGTGCAGGTGAGCACCTCGATGCGGGGATCGGCGTCGATCCGCTCGATCAGGTAGTGCGACATGCTCGCAGACAGGTCATCGCGCCGGATGGCGATGGAGACGCGGCTGCCCTGTTGGGCGAGGTAGATGGCCGCCTGCCCGGCAGAGTTGCCACCCCCGAGAACGATGACCTCGAGACCGCCGCAGACGCGGGCCTCGAGGTCGGTGGCCGCGTAATAGACCCCGGCTCCCTCGAACCGTTCGAGGTCGGGCACGGCCAGGCGCCGGTAGCGCGCCCCGGTGGCCACGATGACCGCTCGGGTGGGTATCTCACTGCCATCGTCCAACGTCAGCACGTGGAAACCGCGCTCCACGCGGAGCCCGGCCACGTGGCACGGGGCGTTGAGGCGGGCCCCGAGCCGCTGGGCCTGGATCGAGGCCTTCCCGGTGAGCTCTGCCCCCGAGACTCCGCTGGGAAAGCCCACGTAGTTCTCGATCCGCGAGCTGGCCCCGGCCTGCCCGCCCGAGCCCTCGGCATCGAGGGACACGGTGGAGAGCCCCTCCGAGGCGCCGTAGACGGCCGAGGCGAGACCAGCCGGACCGGTTCCCACCACCACCAGGTCGAACGTGAATCCGGGCGTCGGCTGATAGGTGAGGCCCAGTTGCTCGGCAAATTGCCCCACGGTGGCACGGCGCAGCACGACGGTGGGGGTAATCACCACCGGGGTATCAGCGGGCCGGAGCCCCATGCTGGCCAGGAGGACGCCGACGTCCTCGGCGTCCTCCAGATCGATCCATGTATGCACCAGGTGATTCTGGGTGGCGAACACCCGCAGGGCCATCGCCGGGGGCGAGAACCGAGAGCCGATGATCCGCACCGCTTGGGCCGCGTCGCCGGACTGGAGCCGTTGCCGGCGGGCGACCAGGGCAGAGAAGATGACGTCGGCGATGTCCGGCTTGGAGCTCATCATCCGCTTGAACGCGTCCACCTCGATGACCAGGACCCGGCCGGGGCGAGAGACCCGGGCCGTGAGGTAGGGCCGCTCGCCGGTGACCAGGCTCAGCTCGCCCAAGAACCGTCCCGGCCCGTGGGTGACGATGACGACATCACCGGCATCGTCGGGCCTCACCACCTCGACTTCGCCTTCGAGGACGACCACGAAGTCGTAGGAGGCATCGCCGGCGCGGAACAGGGTGTCCCCGACGTCCACGGCCCGCTCGGACCCGAAGGGGGCCAGCTCGGCCAGCGCCGGCTCGGCCAAGGTGGGCGAGCTGACGTCGCCCGATTGACTGGTTGGGTCTTCCGCAGGGCTCACGCCTTCACCGGCCATCAGCTCGCTCCTCCCGGGTTCGCTGTGTTGTGATCCCTGGAGCATAAGACCGACTCCTGTCGCTCCGAACCGGTCCGTTCCCGCCCTCCGCCCCAGCCGCGCCACACTGGTCGGTATGACAGCCCAGTACATCTACACCATGCGAGATCTTCGCCGCTTCTATCCACCCGACCGGGAGGTGCTGCGGGGCATCAACCTCTCGTTCTATCCCGGGGCCAAGATCGGTGTGATTGGATCCAACGGATCGGGGAAGTCCTCGCTCCTGCAGATCATGGCGGGTGAGGACGATGGCTTCAGCGGCGAGGCCCGACTCACGCCCGGTTTCACCGTCGGGTTCCTGGCTCAGGAGCCCCAGCTCGACCCGACCAAGGACGTGGCTGGCAACGTGGCTGACGGGGTGGCCGAGACCAAAGCGCTCGTTGATCGTTTCAACGAGGTGTGCACGGCGATGGGCGACCCCGACGCCGACTTCGACAAGCTGCTGACCGAACAGGCCGAGCTCCAGGACAAGATCGATGCCGCCGGCGCATGGGACCTGGAGCGGACCTTCGACATCGCCATGGATGCCCTCCGGCTGCCGCCCGGGGATGCCGACGTCACCACGCTCTCCGGCGGTGAGCGTCGGCGCGTCGCACTGTGCCGCCTGCTCCTCTCCCAGCCGGACCTGTTGCTGCTGGACGAGCCGACCAACCACCTCGACGCCGAGTCGGTCGCCTGGCTGGAGCGCACCCTCAAGGACTACCCGGGCACGGTGGTCGCCGTCACTCACGACCGCTACTTCCTCGACAACGTTGCCGGCTGGATACTCGAGCTCGACCGCGGCGCCGGCATCCCCTGGGAGGGCAATTACTCGTCGTGGCTGGAGCAGAAACAAGCTCGCCTGGCCGGCGAGGAGAAGGCGGACAAGTCCCGCCAGGACGCCTTGCAGCGCGAGCTGGAGTGGATACGGATGTCCCCCCGCGCCCGTCAGTCCAAGGGCAAGGCCCGCATCACCGCATACAACGAACTGGTGGCTGAGTCCGAGGCGGCCGAGAGCCGGTCCGACAAGCTCGAGATCACCATTCCACCCGGGCCCCGGCTGGGCGACCGGGTCGTCGATGCCCACGGGTTGGTCAAGGGCTTCGGCGAACGGCTCCTCATTGATGACCTCTCATTTCTCCTGCCGCCGGGGGGCATCGTCGGGGTCATCGGCCCCAACGGAGCGGGGAAGACGACCCTGTTCCGGATGATCGTGGGCGACGACAAGCCCGACGCGGGCACGCTCGAGGTTGGGGCCACGGTCGAGCTGGCCTACGTCGACCAGTCCCGGGATGACCTGGAACCCGAGGCCACCGTGTTCGACGAGATCACCGGTGGCGTCGATCGCATCGTGGTCGGCCAGCGCGAGCTCCATGGGCGCGCCTACGTGTCCAGTTTCGGGTTCAAGGGCAGCGACCAGCAGAAGAAGGTCGGGGTGCTCTCGGGGGGCGAACGCAATCGGGTCCAGCTGGCCAAGGTGCTGAAGGGCGGCGGCAACGTCCTGTTGCTGGACGAGCCCACCAACGACCTCGACGTCGACACGCTCCGCGCCCTGGAGGAGGCGCTGCTTGGCTTCCCCGGTTGCGCGGTGGTCATCAGCCACGATCGCTGGTTCCTCGACCGGATCGCTACCCACGTCCTGGCCTTCGAAGGCGACTCCGTCGTCTGCTGGTGGGAAGGGAACTTCAGCGACTACGAATCCGACCGCAAGAAGCGGTTGGGCGTGGACGCCGACCAGCCCCATCGCCTTCGCTACAAGCCCTTGGTCCGAGACTGACCCCTTGGTCGGTCCGCGGCGTCGGTCGGGTCAGCGGGCCAGGTAGCCGCCGTCGATGGGGTAGTAGGTCCCGGTGGCGAACGAAGCCGAATCGCTGGCCAGCCACGCCACCAGCTCGGCCACTTCGTGCGCCTCTCCGATCCGGCCCAGTGGATGGAGGTCGGCCAGCAGGGCGATCGAGCCCTCATCCAGGTTCTCGGCGATGAGCGGGGTGTTGATGAACCCGGGCCCGACCGCGTTGATCCGGATGCGGTCGACGGCGTGCTCGATGGCCGCGCTCTTGGTCAGGCCGATCACGCCGTGCTTGGCCGCCACATAGGCCACCGACTCGGGCCAGCCCACTGCTCCGAGCACCGATGCCATGTTGACGATCGACCCGCCACCTCGTTCCCTCATGGCCCCGATCTCGGCTCGCGTGCAGTAGAACACGCCGTCGAGGTTCACCGACATCACCGAGCGCCAACTCTCGAGGGGATAATCGCCCGTCGAGGCGTGCTCCCCTCCGATCCCGGCGTTGTTGACCCCGATGTCGAGCGTGCCGAAGCGCTCGATGGTGGCCCGCACCATCTGCTCGGCCGACGCGGGGTCGGTCACGTCGGCCTCGAGAGCCGCGGCAACGCCCCCGTCCTTGTCGATTGTGGCCACCACCGCCTCGGCCGCGTCCAGTTGCAGGTCGGCCACCACCACCTTTGCCCCGCTGCGGGACAAGGTGATGGCGCAGGCCGCCCCGATGCCCGAACCGCCCCCGCTCACCACCGCCACCTTGCCGGCAACGTCGTAGACAGCCATTCCCCACAGTTCCTTTCGTCCGTTCCCTGCTCGAGACGGTGATGCCGCTCCACTGCTCGAGACGGTGATGCCGCTCCGAGCGTTCCCACCTTGGCACGGGGCGTCGCGGCTCGGCCACCTGGGCGACCCGGAGCCGTGGCGCTCGCCGTTTGTGGATAGTGTCGTCCACCTTGATCGGCGTGCATAGCGCGAGGCAGACCCTTGGGGTGCTCGCCAGGGTGCGGAAAGAGAGTGGTGATGAGGATCGGTGTCCACCTGCCCCAGTTCGGTCGGGCCTCGGGCCCCGAGTCGATCCGTCGAGCGGCCGAACAGGCCGAGGAACTGGGTTTTGATGACGTCTGGGTAAGCGACCACCTGGCCGTTCCTGATGGAGTGCCCTATCCGCCGGCGTACCTCTACGAGCCGATCATGACCCTCACCTGGGCCGGCGCCGCCACCAGCCGCGTGGGTCTCGGCACCAGCGTCCTCATCCTTCCCTATCGCCATCCGCTCCATCTGGCCAAGGAGCTCAGCTCGCTCGACCAGCTCTCGGGCGGTCGAGTGATCCTGGGGGCCGGCGCGGGCTGGTTGGCCGAGGAGTTCGACGCCCTCGGCGTCCCCGTGGCCGAACGCGGGGCCCGGAGCGACGAGTGCATCGATGTGCTTCGGGCCTGTTGGGGCGACGACCCTGTGAGCGTGGCCGGGCCCACCGTCAAGTTCGATCGGATGAAGGTCCGGCCCAAGCCCGCGCACCCCATCCCCATCTGGATCGGTGGCGCATCGACGGGTGCTCTCGGGCGGGTGGTGGCCAAAGGCGATGGCTGGCACGGGAACGTCTCACCGGAGGAGGCGGCCCCCATCGTGGCCCTGCTCCGGGACGAGCGGCCGGAGGACTCGTTCACGGTTTCCATGCGCACCTCCTGGGACGGGATCGACACCCCCGAAGACGAGATCAAGGCGAGCGCCGAGGCGTTCCGCTCCCTCGGAGTCGACCATGTCGTGGCCATGCCGGCCCAGGGCGATCTCAGCGCGTGGCTCCGGTCGGTCGAAGAGCTCTGGCGCATCCTCTCGCCGTTCCGGTGACCGCGGGGGGAAGCCCATCCCCATCCGCCTTCAGCGGTGGGTCGGGCCGCCGGGCTGCTTACCAGGCGTAGTCCTCCGGGGCGGTCCGGTGTCCTGGGAAGATGCTGTCCAGCTGTTCGAGGGTCTCGGGGCTCAGTGTCACCTCGAGGGCGGCGATGGCCCCTTCGAGGTGCTCCATCGTGCGAGGCCCGACAATGGGCCCGGTGACACCGGGTCGGGTCAGCAGCCAGGCCAGGGCGACCGTGCCCGGCTCTTCGCCGATCTTCTCACAGAGCGCCTCGTACGCCTCGAGCTGGGGACGGTGGGCTTCGACGGTTTTCTGAGATCGTTCGCTACTCCGTCGACTCCCCCCGCCCTCTTTACGGACCACTCCGCCGAGAAGTCCGCCTTGGAGGGGCGACCAGGGGATGATGCCCAGCCCGTAATCGACGGCGGCCGGTATGACCTCCAGCTCGATGTCCCGGACCAGCAGATTGTAGATGGACTGCTCGCTCACCAGACCGACGAGATTGCGGCGGGAGGCCGCCTCTTGCGCTTGGGCCAGGTGCCATCCGGCAAAGTTCGACGACCCCACGTACAGGATCTTGCCCTGGTAGCGGAGGACCTCCATGGCCTCCCAGATCTCGTCCCAGGGCGTCGAACGATCGACGTGGTGCATCTGGTAGATGTCGATGTAATCGGTCTGGAGCCGCCGTAGCGAGGCATCACAGGCGCGCCGAATGTTGAGTGCTGACAGCTTGCCCGCGTTGGGCCACTCCTCCATGTCGGCGTACAGCTTGGTGGCGAGCACCGTCCGCTCGCGCCGGCCGTCTCCTTGGTTGAGCCAGCGGCCGACGATGTCCTCGGTTGCCCCTCGGCCCTTGGTCCGGCCGTAGACGTTGGCCGTGTCGAAGAAATTGATGCCCAGATCGTGCCCTCGATCCATGATGGCGAAGGCATCGGGTTCGTCGGTCTCCGGTCCGAAATTCATGGTGCCGAGACAGAGGCGGCTGACGCGAAGGCCGGTCCGGCCGAGTCGGGTGTAGTCCATGGTGGGACCATATCCTCGTCCGGACGCTCCTGGTACGGTGATGACGGCATCAGGCCGACACCAGTGAAGGAGACGTGACCATGGCCCAGAGCGCCGGACTGCACGAGCCCGGAGATCAGCTGTCGCCCCAGACCATCGATCGCCACCGCGCCATTACCTCCCTGCAAGAGGAGTTGGAGGCCATCGATTGGTACGACCAGCGGGTGGACGCCACCGCCGACGGTGAGCTGGCCGCGGTGCTGGCTCACAACCGGGACGAGGAGAAAGAGCACGCGGCCATGACCCTGGAATGGCTGCGCCGCCACGACCCCGTATTGGACGAACATCTGCGCACCTACCTGTTCACCACCGAACCGGTCACCGAAGTGGAGAAAGAGGCCGAAGCGGGCGGAGAGT
>DASXMT010000257.1:0-2818 GCA_036495505.1 Acidimicrobiales bacterium
CTATGTCCTGGTCAAAGTGGGGCAGAACCGGTAGGTCTGCTGCGATTGTTTCGACACGAACAAGTTCACAGCTCGCATGGGATCTGGATTAGTAAGGGCTGAACACCTTCCTGTAGATGCCATGTCGTCCGAGGCCGGACAGCTCCACGACCGATCTTCCGAGCACTGCGCTTCGTCAACCGGAAAGAACCCCTGTCGCCTGACCGACCTCGATCAAGTGGCCATCGGGGTCGCGGATATAGCAACGGACCTCTCGTCCGTGGTCCTTCGGCTCCGTCAGGAACGTGGCCCCCCGGGCTGACCATTCGGAGTAAGCCTTCTGGATATCCGCTACTCGCACGTTGAGAAATGCACTCGTCTCGTTCGTGGATTGGGGCGTCCTCAGAGTGACTCCTGGCTTGTCATCCGTTGGACCGCCGCCAGCGTTCATGATCAACCATGAGTTCGCGACCCTGAGGATCACCGGATCGCGCTCTCGAACGATACGTCCGCCGAACAACGACAGATAGAACTCCCGTGATCTGTCCTGGTCGGATACGACGAGAAAGTGCGTGAGGACGAATCCCTCGGTCGGTGCAGGAAAGTCTTCTAGAGCCATTTGTTACCTCCGTTCCGTGGAATGGGCTGAACCATCAACTTCTTGGGCTAGTGCCATCACTACTTATTCAAGTCAGGAATCCAGCGAGGCGAAAGAAGGCCAACCCATCGAACATTTGCCACGCTTCGATGATGCGCCCGCCCCCAACGCGGTAGATGAAGACGGCACTTGCCGAGAACTTCGCACCTCTCGCCGGACGACCGAGCAGGGGTTGCCCCGTGTGGACTCCGGTCATCCGTAAGCGAAGCATCGCTCGATCCTCAGAACAGATGATGTCTTCGATCTCAAGCCGAAAGTCGGGCATGGCGGCAAGGACCATCCCCAAGAAATCGGAACCTCCAGTGGGCCCGTGGCTCTCTGGGAAGAGCTGCACGAGGTCATGACGTACGAACGAAGGATCCAGTAGCTCCTGGGCACGCGCTAGCAAGGTTCGATCGTTGATCGCCTGGATGGCGCCACGTGCGACCGCTTCGACCTCAGACTCCATCTTCGGGCACCTTCCACGGGCCCGTGCCGCTCGGCCGGAGCGAGTGGGCACCCGCAAGACGGGGAGCAGGTGGATTTGAGTCCGGCGAAACGATGTTCGTATGACCGTTCCTTCGGACTCTGCCGGCGGATCCAATCATGAACCGTGTCAGTTTTGACTGACGTAGGGCAGGTTCGCTGCGGTCAGCATTTCGAGCGCCATGCCAAGCGCCATCCCCTCGGTGAGACGGCGGCTGATTCGCTGGCGGAAAACGACAGCGATATAGCGGTTCGTGAGTTGTGGCCGTGCCGTCATCTGTTCCGCAAGCTCTTGCGCACGGGAGAGAACGCTCTCCTGGGGAACGACCTCAGCAACGGCTCCCCATGCGAGTGCCTCCTTGGCTGAGAACGATCCGCCGGTGATCTCGAGAAATCGGGCGCGGTTCAGTCCGAGAACCTCTTCCCATACGACGAAGAGTCCGTCTCCGGGCGCGATGCCGAAGCCGAGGTGAGGCGCATCAGAAAAGACCGATGTCTCGCTGGCGATGACCACGTCTGCCAAAAGGGCGTACTCACTGTGGACCGAGACGGGTCCGTTGACCGCGGCGATGATGGGGATCTCGAGGTCCACCAAGCGCTGGACGCCTCGCCGGCCTTCGAGGTACAGGACATCGCCTGTCCACGGCTTGGTGATGTCACCGAGACTGGCGCCGTCGATGTTGTCGATGAAGGTGCTCCCGGTACCCGTCAACACGAGGACCTTATTGTCGCGGTCGTAGGCGATGTCCTCGAGCAGCCGCGGAAAGTCGTGGTGGGTCGTGCCAGTGAAAGTGTGTTCTTTGCCGTCAGTGTGGAATCGGATGGTGAGTACCCCGCTCGGCGAGCGACTGAGGGCAAAGTTCTCGTACTTGTTGAAATAGGCCTGTGTATCACTCATCTTTGGGTTCCCTTTCTCGGTTGATCAGTGCGTTTTTTCTGTGTCTTTGCGGTCTGTTGGAGCTGGTTATCCGAACGCGGGAGCATCGCCACACGGCCAGCCGGACCGGATTAACTGGAGGCACGGCTTGTGCGATACCCCCCGCCCGCTCGGTCACCCGAGCGACGCTGCCGTCGAACGCTGCGCTCATCGAGCGGCGAGCGCGTCGAGCGCAGCCAGGATCTCCTTCGGTTCGGAACGGGTGGAGTAGTCAAGGTGGACGTCGACCCAGCGGACCACATGGTCACCGTCGACGATGAGCGTGGTCGGCATTGGCAGGCTCGTCGTACCGTCCGCGTTCACCTCGCTGAGGTCGAGCCCCAGCTGCAGCTGGGCGGCCCGGGCGTCGTCGGAGGGGCCGGTCACGATGCCAATGGCCTTGGCGATCTGGTTACCCGGATCGGACAAAACGGTGAAGCTCAGCGCGTTCTTCTCCTGCATGCTGAGTGACCCGTCCGGTGCCTGGGGGCTGATTGCCACCAGCCTGACGCCCCGAGAGTCCAACTCGGGGACCAGCTCGGCCTGGTAGGCGTTCAGGGCAATGTTGCAGTACGGACACCACGCCCCCCGGTAGAAGACCAGAACCGAGAGTCGGCCACCGAGCGCGTTGTACAGGCTGGTGGCCGACCCGTGGGGATCGACCAACTCGAAGTCAGCCAGGGTCTCGCCGACCTCGACCACACCCTCCGGTGCCGGCTGGGCAGCCAGGTCGGCCTGCTCTCGGGCAAAGGCTCCCATCACCTCGTTGGGGGGCTGGGCCGCCATTGTCTCGTTCATCT
>DASXMT010000258.1:0-3595 GCA_036495505.1 Acidimicrobiales bacterium
TCGCCGGCGCACTGATCATCTCCGCGGTCAGAGGGGCGACGGTGGAGAGCCGTCGGGGCGGGGCTATCTAGCCCGGACTGCCTTGCTGGTGACCGGACTGCCTTGCTGGTGGCCTGGTGCCTTGTGTCTAGTTTGACAGCCTGACGTCCAGCGGCGACAGCCTTCCGTCCAGGCGACTGATCAGAGCGAAAGGGCCCCGATGCGGGCTCGATAGGTGAACCACCACGTCCGGCGATCCGCTCCGAGATGACGCTGGGCTGCCCGCTCCAACCGGGGGATACCGAGCTCGTCGTCGGAAAAACCGTGCTTGCGAAGGCTCTGATAGCCACCTTGGCTCCGGAACAGGCTCATGAACCGTTCGGCGTCACCATGGTCGATCTGGTGAAGAGCCAGCTCGTGACACCAGCCAAAGCGACCCGAGTCCCGCATGCGCTGAAGGTGGGAGTCCTTGGACCAGCTCGCCACCTCCGACGCCAGAGCACAGTCGCTATGGGCGTCTCGGCTCGAGTATCCGCGAGCGACGGGGTCGTCGGGCCGGACCGGCGCGTGCAACGCGGCGCCTTCGAGCCCACGAGCCAGGCGTGTCTCGTAGACCTCTAGGACTTGTCCGCCCTCCATCCAGGCCCGTTCGACCTCGGCGTACCCGACGGTTGGCGGCCAGTCGCAATCGATGGCGGCAAACACTCCACCGGGACGGAGGATCCGCTCCACCTCAGCCAGCGTGTCGCTCGGCTTCATCCAGTGGAACGACTGAACGGCCAGGACCACGTCGGCGCTCGAGTCGTCGAGGCCCGTCCGGTGGGCGTACCCGGCCACGAACCGGGTGTTCGGAACCTTTTGCGCATCTGCCGTCGCCAGCATGTCGGTGCTGGGCTCGACGCCGATAACCGACCCGGCCCAAACGGCTGCCCATCTCGTCGATAGGCCGGTCCCGCTACCGAGATCCACGACCGCTGGCGACGAGCGACCGCAATAGGTGGTCAGGATCTCTGCGAGTGTCTCCGGTGGGTGGGGCCGGACCTGGTCGTACAGGCCTGCGAATCCGGAGAATCGTTGCGCGTTGGGCCCCAGGTCGGGCGATCCGCTCGGCGTCATCCGTCCAGTGTGACGCAACCTCAGCCGAACGATCCGGCACGGAGGGCCGCCGAACGGTTGGGCCCGGAGGGCCGCCGAACGATCCGGCACGGAGTTAGGCCGACGATCCGGCCCGGGGTTAGGCCTCGACGCCCAGGGCGGACCGTTCCTGGTGGGCGGCGGCGACCATGTGCCGGAGGGCGGGCCGCACCTCGTCGTAGCGCCGGGTCTTGAGCCCACAGTCGGGGTTCACCCACAGCCGATCCGGCCCCACGGCCTCCACGGCCCGGTCGAGCAGGACTCGGATCTGGTCGACGTCGGGCACGGCCGGTGAGTGCACGTCGTAGACGTCGGGTCCCACTCCTCCGAGGTAGCGGGCCCCGACCAGGTCGTCGAGGAGCCCCATGCCCGCCCGGGCCGCCTCGAGCGAGATCACATCGATCTCCAGGTCGGCCAGGGCATCGACGATGTCGCCCAGCTGGGCGTAACACATGTGCGTGTGCACCTGGGTGGCGGAATCGGCGGCCGAGGTCACCAGGCGGAAGGCCCGCGTGGCCCACGACAGGTAGGCGGGGCGCTCCGCCGCACGCAGGGGCAGCCCCTCGCGCAGGGCGGGCTCGTCGACCTGGATGACGGCAGTGCCCGCCGACTGCAGGTCGACCAGCTCCTCCCGGATGGCCAGGGCCAGCTGCATGGCGGTGTCGGCCTCGGGCTGGTCGTCGCGCACGAAGGACCAGCGCAGCATGGTGACCGGGCCGGTCAGCATGCCCTTCATCGGCTTCGCGGTGAGGGACTGGGCGTAGCGGGCCCACTCCACCGTCATCGGGCGCGGCCGGGACACGTCCCCGAAGAGCACGGCCGGTCGCACGCAGCGCGACCCGTAGGACTGGACCCAACCCTCGGTGGGCAGCACGAACCCGGTGAGCTGATCAGCGAAATAGCGCACCATGTCGTCGCGTTCGGGCTCACCGTGAACGAGCACGTCGAGGCCGACCTCCTCCTGAAGGGCCACCACCCGGTCGATTTCGGCCTGGAGCGATCGGCGGTAGCCATCGTCGTCGAGCTGACCCGCCCGCCACGCCGCTCGCTCGGTGCGCAACTCGGGTGTCTGGGGGAACGAGCCGATGGTGGTCGTGGGCAAAAGCGGGAGCCCCAGTTCGCCGTGTTGGGCCACGGCGCGCTCGAGGTATGGGGCGGAACGCCGCAGATCGGCGTCGCCCACCTCGGCCACCCGCCGGCGGACAGCGTCGTCGACGACACGGCTCGACTGGCGCCTGGCCTGCTGGGCGGCCCGGTTGGCGTCGAGGGCCTCGAGGACCTCTGCGTCCACCGCCGATCGCTCCCGGCCCGCCGCCCGGGCCAGCACGGCAAGCTCGTCGAGCTTCTCGTGGGCAAAGGACAGCCAGGGTCGGACCTCGTCATCGAGAGCGCCGTGATCGAGAGCGTCGTGATCCGGGGCGCCGCCCGCGGCAGGGACGCGCTCGGCGGCCAGGCTTAAGGGGACGTGCAGGAGTGAACACGAGGTCGATGCCACCGCCTCGTCGGCCAAACCGTCGAGCTGCCCCAGCAGGTCGAGGGATGCCTCGAGGTCGTTGGCCCAGACATTGCGCCCGTCCACCACCCCGGCGAACAGCACCTTGCCGAGAAGGCCGCCGGCGGTGCGGAGGAGGTCGAGGTTCTGCGGTCCCCGGCAGAAATCGAGGCCCACTCCTTCGACCGGCAGGTCGGCAAGGATGGACATCGCCGTTCCCACGTGTCCGAAGTAGGTGGCGATCGAGATGTTCGGGCGGTCTCTGGACTCGGACAACCGTCGGTAGGCCCGATCCAGCGCATGCAGCTCAACGACGCTGCGCTCCTCGACCAGGGACGGCTCGTCCAAGCGAACCCATGCCACGCCCTGGCCCCGCAGTTCGGCCAGCACTTCCAGATACGTGTCGACCAACGGGTCGAGCAGGCTCATGACGTCGAAGCCCCTCTCGGCCGGTGCACTCCGCAGCAGAAAGGTGAGGGGACCGACGACCGCTGAGACGGTGGGAATACCCAGTACCGAAGCTTCAGCCAGTTCGCCAACCGCCTTGGTCACGTCCGATCGGAACACGGTGTCGGGGCCGAGCTCGGGGACCAGTTGGTGGTAGTTGGTGTCGAACCATTTGGTCAGGTCGAGGGCCCCGACCTGGTGGCCGTCGACCACTCCTCCCCGAGCGAGGGTGAAATAGCGCTGGAGCCCGGCCTCGCCGTTCGAAGCGTTGCCCCTCAACCCATTGCCCCGGGCAAACCGTGCGGGGACCGCACCCACCAGGAGTGCGGCATCGAGCATGTGGTCGTAGAGGGAGAAATCGTTGGAGGGCACGAAGTCCACCCCCGCGGCAGCCATCGATTCCCAGTTCTGCCGCCTGATGGATGCCGCCGTCTCCTCCAGCTGGTCAGCGGTGACCCGTCCGGCCCAGAAACCTTCGAGCGCCCGCTTCAGGGCCCGACCAGGCCCGATCCGGGGCATGCCGTGAACGGCGATCCTCACCTG
>DASXMT010000259.1:0-3196 GCA_036495505.1 Acidimicrobiales bacterium
CAGATCTCTCCGGCTGGTACCAGGCCTCAGACGGCCGGTGGTACCAGCACTCCGCGTATACGGCCGGGCCAGGATCTGAGCAGGCCCAGCCGTCCCCAGCTCAGCCGGCCCAGGCGCAGCCACAGGTCACGTACCCCCAGGGCCAGTACCCCCAGGGCCAGTACCCACAGGGCCAGTACCCACAGGGCCAGTACCAACAGTCGGCGTACGGCAGCCCCCAGTACCCCCAGGGCCAGTATCCCCAAGGCGCCTACGGGCAATACCCCCAGGGCCAGTACGCCCAGGGTCAGTACTCGCCAGGTCAGGTTCCGCCCGGCCAGTACCCCCAGGGCCAGTACCCGCCGGCCGGGTACGGAGCCCCAGCCTATGGCTATGTCACGCCGATGGGGCCCAAGAACAACGGCTTGGCCATTGCCTCATTGATCTGCGCCATCGGGGGGATTTTCTTTCTCGGTATCCCCTCCATCCTCGGGATCATCTTCGGCTTCATAGCTCGCTCTCAGATCCAGAGGTCCGAGGGAACTCAAACCGGGAGTGGTCTGGCCCTGGCCGGGATCATCGTCGGATTCTGCGTGGTGGCCATCGGCATCCTCATCCTCATCGTGGCCGTCGTCGGCGCCAACAACGGATGCAACGGCGGCAACAACTTCAGCTGTTGAACGCCTGGGGCCCGTCGAGCCGACGGGGTCGAAGCGTGTCAAGCCCCGGCCCCAACCGAAGCCTCCCCGCCCGGGTCAAGCCCCAGCCCCAACCGAACCCGCCCCGGTCGAACCAGCCCCGGTCGAACCCGTGCCAACCGAACCGGCACCGGTCGAACCAGCCTCAGCGCCAGCGCCTGAACCGCCGGCTTCCGCGAACCCGTCCAGCACCGCGGTCGCCTCGTCCACGATCCGGCCGATCAGATCGGCCACCGTCGGAAGCTCCTCGATCGTCCCCACTACCTGACCGGTGGGCAGCACGCCCACGTCGGTGCGCCCGTCGACCAGAGCGGCCTTGGTCATCATGGGCGCGTTGGCCGCCATGACCACCTGGGACCAGGAGAGCTCGCTGCCCTGCTTCATGGCCCGGCCTTCCTTCAAGAGCTCGATCATCGAGGTCTGGGTCTCCTGCCGGAAGGCGTAGGCATTGGCCAGGGCCCGGGGCAGGTTCCGAATCCAGCTCGCACGCTCGAGGTGGTCGACCAACGCTGTCCGGATCACCCGCTGGGGTGCGCCATCGATCGTCTTGGACACGACCGTGCCCGTCACCGGCGTGCCCAGGTACAGCTGCTTGACCGCGTCGGGCACGCGGCTCTCCTGCGAGAGGAGGAAGCGGGTGCCCATGGCGATCCCCGAGGCGCCGTAGGACAGGGCGGCCACCAGGCCACGCCCGTCGAAGAACCCGCCGGCGGCGATGACCGCCACCTTGTCACCCACCGCGTCGACCACCGACGGCGTCAGGAGCGTGGTGGGGACGGTGCCGGTGTGGCCGCCGCCCTCGCCGCCTTGGGCGATGACCGCGTCGACGCCCCATTCGGCCACCTTCTCGGCGTGGCGTTTGGCGCCGATGGTGGGCATGACGACGAGCCCGGCGTCGCGACAGCGGGAGACGAGCTCGGGGTTGGGAGCCTGGGCGAAGCTGGCCACCCTGATGCCGTTCTTGATCATCAGCGCCACCCGGTCACCCACGTCGGCCACGTCGGTGCGCATGTTGACGCCGAAGGGACGGTCGGTGCGGGACCGCACGTCATCGATGGCTGTCACCATCTGCTCGAAGGTCATGGTGGCCGAAGCCAGGATGCCCAGCCCTCCTGCTTCGGCGGTGGCTGCCACCAGCCGGGGGCCGGCCACCCAGCCCATGCCGGTCTGGACGATGGGATAGTCGACACCCACCAGCTCGCAGAACCGGGTGTGCAGGGCGGGATGCACCCGCCGGTCGGCCCGGGCGGCCCGGGAGGGCTCGGGGGCGCGGGATGCGTCCGAGCCGCTCGTTGCGCTCACGAGCTCTTCACCTCGCGGTCGCGAAGCCCACGAGGATCGAGCACGTCGCGGATCAGGGCCAGCTCTTCGACCGTCGGGAGTCGGGTCGCCGGCACCTCGGACGGGATGGTCAGCTCGAAGCCGGTGGCCTCGACGATCTCGTCGACGGTCACACCCGGGTGGACCGACCGGATCCGCATCGTGTGGTCCGGCGTCTCGAAGTCGAACATGCCCAGGTTGGAGATCACGAAGCGGATCTCGTGGAACTTGGTGGCCGACGGCCCTGCGTCCGAGGCCCGCGAGTACCCGACGCCGGAGACCACGTCGACGTGCTCGACGAAGGTGCGGGTCGAGTGGTTCGGCACCCAGTAACTGGTCGGGTGGTTCATGGTGTTGCCTGGCGCCCCACGTACCCCGATCAGCTGGGCTTTGGGCTTGGCCCAGTCGCCGATGGCGCTGATGTTCTGGTTGCCGTCCCGGTCGATCTGGGAGGCCATCATGATCAGGTTGCGACGGCCCGACCACACCACGTCGAACACTTTGCGGTAGGGCATGTGCGACTCGTAGACCAGGTCCCCGGGCTTGGTGCCCATGGGGGGAGCGCCGTCGATCAGGGCGGCGTCCCCATCGGTGAGGGAGAGGTCGGGGGCGAAGGTCAGCTTGGCCACGCGGGCGCCCACTGCCGGAGCAGTCCCGAATGCGCTGGCCATGACCTCGCCGTCGCCCCGGAAGACCTCGGCGCAGGCGATGATGCAGTACTCCGCCCGGGACACGCCGTCCTCCACGCCCACACCCGCTCTTGCGCTCGGTCCCGCGCTTGCTCCCGCGTCCCCGGCGCTCCAGCTACTGGCCTCGCTCACTTGGACCCTCCTGCGCTCGATGCCTTCTCTGCCGCCTTCGCCGCGGCGAACTCGTCCGCCGCCTCTTTCACCGCTGCCTGGTACATGCCCTCGTCGACCTCCAGATAGCGCTGGACGAACGCCGACCACGCCGACGCGTCACCGGCGGCAGCCACGTAGGCCTTCTGGAACGCCTCGTCCCGGTTGTAATCGGGCACGCACGCAGTGAAATGAGCGCCACCCGGGGTCTCGATCACACCGTCGGTCAGCAGCCGGCTGATGCACATGGTCTGGATCGGACCCTCGGCCGAGAATTCGGAGGTGTCCACCAGGCGCTCGGTGGTCACGAAGCGCCGATCGGCCGCCCCCAAGAACAGCTCGTCGAAGAACGGGTCGGGG
>DASXMT010000260.1:0-2851 GCA_036495505.1 Acidimicrobiales bacterium
CAAACGCCGGGCCGCGCCGGTGATGGTCCCCGGCAGCGCCAGGCGGACAGTCCAGAATTCGAGACCGGGCATGCCGGCATCATTCCACGGTGCCCAGGGTGAGCACCCAGCTAAACGGTGCTTACCCTGACCTCGCGGGTAACCTGACCTCGCGGGTAGCCTCAGGCAATGTCGACATCGTCGTTGGGCATGATCTCTGCGGACTCGCACGTGAACGAGCCCCGGGATCTCTGGAGCGCCAACCTCCCGGCCTCCATGCGGGAGCGGGCCATGAAGGGCATCGAGGCCACCGAGGACGGTGGCTGGTCCCTGATCCTCGACGGGTCCCACATCGGCAAAGCCGGTTCTTCCGAGGCCGATCGCCTGGCCGTGCTCGATCCCGCCCATCGACTGGCCGTCATGCGGGAGGAGGGCATCGCCGGCGAATGTATCTTTCCCACCATCGGGCTCTACGTCTGGATGCTGCAAGATTCCGATGACGGAAGGGTCTCCTGTCGCATCTACAACGACTGGATCCACGACCAGCTCGAGCGCCAGTCCCCGCGGTTCCGATGTGCCGGTGTCGTCCCCACCTGGCGGATCGAGGACGCCATCGAGGAAGTGGGCCACATCGCCGCATTGGGCTTGGGCGCGGCCATGCTCCCGACAGTGGCCGAACCCTCGTACAACAACCGCCGCTGGGAGCCCCTGTGGGATGCCATCGAAGCAGCGCGCATGCCGGTGGTCATGCATCAGGGCACCGGCCACGACATGATCTGGTACCGGGGTCCAGGGGCCACGGTGGCCAACCTGCTGGCCACCCAGTCGGTTGGGCCCAGGACGGCTGCCCTGTTGGCCACATCGGGCGTGCTCGAGCGCCACCCGGACATGCACGTCGTCTTCGTCGAGTACAACGTGGGCTGGCTGCCGTGGATGATGGAAACCGTCGACTTCTATACCGAGTCGTTCGATCGGTACGGCACTACCGACAACATGGGCTCGGCCCGTTTGGCCGGTGCCAACCGACCGCCCAAGCCGGTCATCACGCCCCAGCTCGAGGAGCGCCCGAGCTTTTATGTCCGGCGGCAGGTGCACGCCACGTTTCAGGACGACCAGGTCGGCATGCAGAACATCAACATCACGGGTGTTGACGCGTTGTTGTGGGGGTCGGACTATCCCCACGAGGAGGGCACCTACCCCAACTCGCGTGCCACCGTCGATCGGCTGGGCGGTCAACTGAAGCCGGAAGAGGCCGAGAAGATCTTTCGAGATACCGCGGCCCGGTTGTTCCATTTCGATCCCGAGGTGCTGGCCGCTCCGGCTTAGGCCCAACCAGCCCACCCAGTTACGCTGCGGCATGGTCAGTGAGCAATCGGGACCCGTGGGACCGGCGCAGGACGTGAGACCGAACCCGTTGGCCGGCACCACCGTGGTGGCGGTGGAGCAAGCGGCGGCAGCGCCCTTCGCCACCCGCCACCTGGCCGACCTGGGTGCTCGGGTGGTCAAGATCGAGCGTCCGTCGGGGGGAGATTTCGCTCGCCACTACGACGAGACGGTGCACGGACAATCCAGCTACTTCGTCTGGTTGAACCGGGGCAAGGAGTCGCTCACGCTCGATATCAAGTCGCCCGAGGGTCGAACCATCCTCGACGAGCTGCTGGCCGGGGCCGACGTATTGGTCCAGAACCTCGGCCCGGGCGCAGCCCGGCGAGCAGGACTGGACAACGATTCGGTGCGTGCTCGATTCCCCCGGCTGATCGCCTGCACCATATCCGGATACGGGACCAGTGGGCCCTGGGCCGACCGGAAGGCCTATGACCTGCTCATCCAGAGTGAGGTCGGTCTGATCTCGCTGACCGGGACGCCCGAGGGCCACGCCAGGACGGGGATCTCCATCGCCGACGTCGCTGCGGGCATGTACGCCTACTCGGGGATCCTCACCGCGCTGCTCCAGCGGGCCACCAGCGGTGTCGTCTCCTCGGTGGATGTGTCCTTGTTCGAAGCGCTGGGGGAGTGGATGTCACAGCCGGCGAACTACGCCCACTACGGCGGGGCGGACCCGGGCCGGTTCGGTGCCGAGCACGCCACCATCGCTCCCTACGGCCCATACCGGACGGCGGACGGCATGGTCGTGTTGGCCGTGCAGAACGAACGCGAGTGGCGCGCCCTCTGCTCACTGGTCCTGCACCTGCCCAACCTGGCCACCGATGATCACTTTGTCCAGAACTGGAGCCGCGTCCGCAACCGGGAGGCCCTGAACGAGGTGATCGAGGGGGTGCTCAGCCGCTTGGAGACCGGCGCGGTGATCAAGCTCCTCGACGAGGCCTCCATTGCCAATGCCCGGGTGAACAGCATCTCCGAGTTCGTCGACCATCCCGTCCTCCGGGCGCGGAACCGCTGGGCCGATGTGGAGACGCCCGGCGGCGTGGTCGAGGCGCTCAGGCCGCCCGCCGACCTGTCGGGCTCGGCGGCGGCCATGGGCGCGGTGCCGGCTCTGGGGGAGCACACCGTCCACATCCTTCGGGAACTGGGCCGGGACGATGCCGAGATCGCCTCGCTCTCGTCTCGGCAGGTCATCTGACCGTCGCCCGAACCACCTGTTTGCCGGATTCGTTCAGGCCAACCTGGCCACCATGCCCCCGGGACCCCTTGACACAAAGGTTAGCCTTCCCTAATATTGTGGGATCGGGTCCACAGGGAGCGAATCAGTGCGATCGAACCGGACGGTGAGCGATATCGGATTACGCCGAGTGGACTGGGTTCGCGTCTTCGTCGAGGACGGCGGCATGCGAGCCGAGGCTGTCGGCGTCGGCTTCCGGCTACCCGCCGTCTGCTCGATCTCCCTGGCTACCGCGGCCGAGTTGATCGCTGA
>DASXMT010000261.1:0-26654 GCA_036495505.1 Acidimicrobiales bacterium
GGGATCGACCACGGGGGGACCGTCGCTCCCCCATTCGTCGAGGAGCTCTTGTGCTGTCGCCTGGATCTCGGCCAGCCCGGTGTCCTTCCCGATGGGCCTGGCCCCACTCAGGCACAGCTTGATGCCGTTGTACCGGGCCGGGTTGTGGGAGGCGGTGAACATGGCTCCGGGAGCGTCCAGGCGACCGGCGGCGAAGTACAAGAGGTCGGTCGAGGCCATCCCCAGGTTCACGACCGCCACCCCTTCGGCGCGCGCCCCCTCGGCGAACGCCAGGCTGAGGTCGACACCGGATTCCCGCATGTCCCGGGCCAACAGGAGGCGGGGACCGCCGGTGAATCGGGCCATGGCCGCGCCGATAGCCCAGCACTGATCGGTATTGAGCTGATCGGGAACCGTTCCCCGAATGTCGTAGGCCTTGAAGATATCGGCGAGGCTTGTCATGGCCAGAACATCCTACTCAGCCCCCATCTCCGACCTCGTGGGGCCAGCAGGGTGCCGTCGGGCGCCCATGGCCGTGCCGTTGGGATCAGGAGTCGCTGGGCGCCTGGTTCAAGTCGTTGGTGGCCTGGTTCAGCATGGTATCCAAGTCATTGAGCTGATTGTTCAGCTGGGTCACGGTGTCGGGACCGAGCGGCTGGGTGGTCGTCGTCGTCGGCGCGGCCGGGTTCACCGGTGGCGTCGTCGTCGTGGCCACATGCTTCTTGACGGCGACGGGCGTGCCCCCTCCGCACGCCGCCAAACCAAGGCCCGACGCCGCCACCAACGACACGGCGGCCAGGGTCGCTCTACGGGGTCGCATCCGACGGACAGTAGCAAGGGCGGAACCAGCCGGACTCACACGACCCCGTCTCAGGCGACGGGCTCGGCCTCACGTGGCCCTCGCTCGACGCCGACCGCGGGTCCGCAGCGACCACCAGCCCAGCACGATGAGGGCCACCACCCCGGCGCCGGTCAGCGCCTCGCCCAAGCGGTTGGCCCCCGTGGCGCCGTAGTGCAGGGTCACGTCGTGGCTGGTCGGCACCACCACCATCATGTTGGAGGCAGTCCGCCACGGACCGATCGCTCCGCTGACCTTCCAGTTGGGGAAGTAGGACACCTTGACCTCGACCGGCGTGCCGACCTGGTTGACGTGGAACCGGACGGTGTTATCCGTGGTTGAGACGGCAGACACGGTGGCCTGTGGAACGGGCACGGCCGCTGGGGTGGTATCGGTGGCGGACACGCGCTGCCAGGTCGCCGGTCCGCCGGATGTCGGCACCACGTTCCACCGGATCGGGTTCTGGTACCAGGTCAGCGATGGCGGCAGCCATTCGGTCTGGTCCGGGCCCACGTGGTTCCAGACCACGGGCTGATTGGTCAGGGGCTTGACCAGCGAAGTGTCGGAGATCCGGTAGACCTTCCACGTCGTGTTGAGGAGCTCACCGTTGTAGCTCGTACTCCACGGCCCGTTGGTGGCGACCAGGGTGGCGTCGGGATCGTTGGCCATGGCCTCCTGCACCGTCGGCGAGGAGGCCATGAAGTAGCGGACGCCGAGCAGCTGGAGGTGCTCGATCCCGAGCGGTATGTTGAGGCCCGCATAGGGCAGGCCGACCATGGCGTCCGACGGGGTGGCCGAGAGCTCGTTCTGGTTGAGGAAGTGGAACGGGGTGGTAGTGGCCGATTCGAACAGCAGGCCCTCCATCGAGTCGATGCAGCCGTTCGTCCAATAGGGCAGCAGCATCAACGCCATGGTCGTGCCGAAGCGGTTCTCCGACGGGTCGTACTCCCACATGGCGCGCCCACAGCCCTGGGTGGCGCCGATCGACGCCATGGTCTGCATCAGCGACTTGTACTCGGGATAGTCCGGCTTCTCCTGGTACCCGGAGTAGTTCCACGTGGCCCAGGCGGACGGCTGGTCGGCGCCCACGGTCACCCCGACCTGGGCCAGGTCGGTGGCCGGAAGGACCAGGGGGGGCACGACGGCCACGACGGCGCCGACGAGGCAGAGGAGGGCCCCCACGATGGCGGCCGGCGGACGGGTGGGAGGGCGAGGGCGCCGGAACCGGGTGATGCGCATGCCCGGCCGCCAGCCCGCAAGCGCGCTCCCCGCCGACTCCTCCACCGATTCCACCCAGCGGTTCATCCGACGGCGCCGTACCAGGCGGGCCACGGCCGCCGTCACCTCCGCCACCGCCAGCCCGGCAAAGAGGTAGAGACACAGGAACCACAGGGGAAGGAACCGTACGTTGTAGAGCTTCCCCTGGGGATCGAGACAGACCACCGCAGCCGAGAACCCGGCCATCACGGCCACGAACAGGGACACCCGGTTTCGACGCACGACCATGGCGACGAGGCCGATCAGATCGACGGCCAGGACCCAGCGGGCCGAGCCGGGGAACAGCAGATGGGGGAAGCCCTCGACGTTCGTCCAGCCCATGTTGGTGGTGTACGCCTGGTCCAGGTCGAAGGGCACCAGCCACCACGCGGTCAGGGCGACGCCGACGGCGCCCACCACTGCCAGCCACAGCAGCCGGATGCTCCAGCGGCTTCGGGCCGCACGCCCCCGGACTCCCGACAGCAGCGCCCTGGCCAGGTCGCGGTCGAGGACGAGCCACACCACTGCCCCGGCGATCGCGAAGAGGCCGGTGATGAGGTGGCACAGGATGGTGGCGGCCAGGAGCACCGCGGCCAGGCCGCGCTGGCGGTTGGTGCGCAGGCCGCGCGCCACCAATCCAAGGAAGACGAGCGCCACCGACAGGCCCAGCGAGTAGGAGTACTCGCCGGCCATGGTGGACAGGATGTTCCCGCCGTAGATGGAGAAGCTGGGTTCGAACAGGAAGGGCAGGGTCGAGGCGGCCAGGCAGGCGGGGCCGGGATCCCGAAGACCGGCCAGACGCCCGAAGGCCCACGCCGCGATGGGCAGCGTGATCGTTCCCAGGATCGTCACCAGCTTGAAGGCGACGTTGTAGGTGACCAGCCCGTTGAACAGCACCGTCAACACCGCGGGCAACGGGAAGTAGAAGGTATAGACGGGAAATCCGTCGTACCAGTCGGGGTCCCAACCGGTCAGCTGTCCGTGGGCCAACAGGTTCGATTTCATGAAGGCGGGCAGGACGACGTGGGCGCCGGTGTCACCTCCGGCTGTGGTCGTGTTGGCCAACAACAGCGAGGGATGGAGCTGCCACAGGGCAATGGCGATGACGCCCAGGACCACCACCAGGTTGGTCCAACCCACCCACGACCCGGGACCGATCCACCGCCGCCAGCGCGGCGACATCGGCGCCGGTATTGCCCCGGTGCCCCCAGCGGCGTGCCTCGCGGAGTGCCTCGCCGGTGGGACCGGGGGCTTGGCCGGTGATGTCAGCACGTCAGTGGATGACGCCGGTGCCCGTGGCCAGCATGGCAATGATCGCCACCAGGTTGAACGACGCGTGGGCGACCATGTTCATGCCCAGCCGGCCGGTGCGGTAGGCGATGAACGAGAGGATGATCCCGAAGGTGGCGAGCCCGAGCAGCTGAAGAGACTCGGCGTGGGCCAGTCCGAACAGCACCCCGGTGATCACGATGGCAAGGGCCGGCCCGACCCACTTGCCGATGGTCCCGAACATCCGGGTCAGGGCGCGGAGAATCAAGCCGCGGAAGAACAGCTCCTCGAAGAACGGTGCGCCCACCACCGTGAAGATGGCGATGATGGCGAAGCCGGTTCCGTGCGATGCGCCGGTGAGCTTCTGGCCTGGCGCGCTGAACCGCTGGTTGAAGTTGTGGATGTGGCTCTCCAACGGGATGTACATGGCGGCGATCAGGTACTGGCCGGCGATGCCGATGGGCACCCCGATCAGGTCGATCCACCGGAACCGCAGCCCGAAGTCCCGGACCAGTTTGCGGGTGCCACGGACCCGGCTGGCCAGCCATGGGCCGCCGAAGAAGCCCACCCACAGCCCCAGCAGGGTGGAGACGACGTACCACTCGGGAGGGACGTTGAGGCGGGAGACCGCCGAGATGTTGTGTGTGTTCCCGGTGAGGGCGGCGGAGATGACCACGAAGATCGAGGCGATGATCTGGCCGGCCAGAAATCCCAGAGCGGCAAATATGAGCCAGAGCCACGCATCCCGTCTGGTCCGAGGGGCGAAGCCGGCGGCCAGCTGCCGGCCGAGCGGCACGGGGTGGTCGTGGATCTCGACGTCAACGGCGGCTGCCGATGGCTCCAGCTGCCCGGCGGCTGGGCGCCCCCTCGGAGGTGGAGGCCAGTACGGCCGTGGTGCCGCTGGTGGAGGCTGCCTTGCCACTGTTGGAGGAGGTGGTGGTGGGGCTTGCGGTGGGGGCGGAGGTGGCGCCATTGGCGGAGATGGTGGCGCTGGCCGGGTGCGTGAAGGGGCGGTGGCCGGATGGGGTGCTCGGGGGGCAAAACCGCCGTCGTCCTTGCCGGTGTCTGCGCCCGTGTCGCCTCCGTCGATCACCCCGACACGTTACCGACCGCCGCCTCGCCTGAGGTGGCGGGGAAGCGATGCATCAAGGCATGTCGGAGGCGCATAGCATGGTGCGGTGCCTCCGCCCAACCCCGATCAGCCCAGCGGCCCCTCCGGTCCCGGAGGCCCGGGCCAAGGCGCGCCCGGGCAGGGCCGGAACATGCGGCTCATCTACGCCATCGCCATCATCGCGGTGATCGCGGTCATCGCCGCACCCTCGCTCCTCTCGAAGTCCTCGGCCAAGTCGATCAGCTACCAGAGCTACCTCACCCAGGTCCAGGACAAACAAGTCAAGACGGCCCAGGTCGACACGACCTCGGGCACCATCACCGGCACCCTCGACAACGGGACCAGCTATACGGTCTCGGGGCCCAACCCGGCCGTCGATTCCGAGTACACCGCGCTCAAGGCCGGCAACGTCCAGTACACGGTGGTCACCCCCAAGAGCAACCCGCTCACGAGCATCTTGGTCTATCTCCTCCCCATCATTCTTATCCTTGGGGTCTTTTATTTCATCAGCAGAAGGGCGCAAGGACAGATGGGCAGCATCATGTCGATCGGTCGGTCCAAGGCCAAGCTCTATTCGACCGAGCGACCCTCCACCACATTCGATGACGTAGCCGGCTACGGCGGCGTCAAACAGGAGATCAGCGAAGTCGTCGACTTCCTCAAGACCCCGGCCCGGTTCAAGGACATCGGGGCCCGGATACCCAAGGGCATCTTGCTGGTCGGCCCCCCCGGTACTGGAAAGACGCTGCTGGCTCGGGCCGTGGCCGGTGAGGCAGGGGTCCCGTTCATGTCGGTCAGCGGATCGGACTTCATGGAGATGTTCGTAGGCGTCGGGGCCAGCCGGGTCCGCGACCTGTTCGCCACCGCTCGCAAGCAGGCCCCCGCGATCGTCTTCATCGACGAGATCGACTCCATCGGCCGCAAGCGCGGCGCCGGGCTCGGCGGCGGTCACGACGAGCGCGAGCAGACGCTCAACCAGATGCTGTCGGAGATGGACGGTTTCGATCCGACCGAGGGGGTCGTGGTCATGGCCGCCACCAACCGACCCGACATCCTCGACCCCGCCATCCTGCGTCCGGGCCGGTTCGATCGCCAGATCGTGGTCCCGCTCCCCGATCTTGAAGAGCGCCTCCCCATCCTGCAGGTGCACTGCAAGGACAAGCGCATCGCTCCCGACGTGGACCTGGCCCTGGTGGCCCGGGGCACGCCGGGGATGAGCGGGGCCGACCTGGCCAACCTGGTGAACGAGGCCGCCCTGCACGCGGTCCGGCGGGGATCCAAGGTGGTCGAGACCCAGGACTTCGAGGCCGCCCGGGACCGTGTCCTGATGGGCCAACGCCGCGAGAGCCTGGTCCTCTCTGACGACGAGAAGGAGCGGGTGGCCTTTCACGAGGGCGGCCATGCCGTGTTGGCCTATGTCCTGCCCGAGGCCGATCCGGTGCACAAGGTCACCATCCTGCCCACCGGTATGGCTCTCGGGGTGACCCAGCAGCTGCCGGTGGAGGAGCGCCACATCCACCCGCGCTCCCATATCGAGGACGCCCTGGCCGTTCGTATGGGTGGCCGGGTGGCGGAGCTGCTCGTCTACGGCGACCTGTCCACCGGGGCCAGCAACGACCTGGTGGGCAACACCGAGCTGGCCCGGAAGATGGTCCGCGAGTGGGGCATGAGCGACCAGATCGGACCGATGGCGTGGGGGTCCGCGGGACAGGTCTTCCTTGGCGAGGACCTGATGCATACGCGCGATTACTCCGAGGACACCAGCCGGGTCATTGACGCCGAGGTGGAGCGGATCCTGCGCGACCAGGAAGAGCGAGCCCTCGAGGTGCTTTCCCGCCACCGGGGTGGGCTCGATGCCGTGGCTCGTGCGCTCTTGGACGAGGAGACCATCGACGGCGCCACCGTGGGGAAGCTGGTCGACACCGCCTACGGGAAGCCGGTCCACGAGCACGGGGTGAAGGCGATCCCGCCCGTATTCGTGGCCGAACAGCACGGTCGGCCGTCCGGTGATTCCGGAAGCTCCGGGGCGGACCCAGCCGCAGCGAACGGCAACGCCGACGCTCGCGGCGGGTCAGCGACGAACGGGGACGGGAGCAAGGCAGAAACCGAGCCGGGCTCGGAAGTCGAGTCGGAGGTCGCGGGTTCGTCGCATGCGTCCGAGCAGTCCGGCAACGGGCAACCGGGTGGGCAGCAGGACAACGGGCAAGGCTCCGCGCAGCCCTGGCCACCGCCACCGCCGCCGCCCCCCGGACACTGGCCTCAGGCCCCTGCCCCCTGGCCCGCACAACCGGCTCCCGGACACTGGCCTCACCAGGCTCCGTGGCCGCCGCCCCCACCGCCGCCGCCCTCTGGCCGCCGGTAAGCCTGTCAGCGCCTCAACCGCCCGGTACCGCGCTGGCCCTCGACGCCTGGCCCACAGACAAGCCGTGGCCGTCAGACCCTGGGTCTCATAGGGCCCCGGCGCGGTCAGCGACAAGGCAATCAACCAAAGGGAAGACCGGTCGATGAGACCACGCCGGTGGCCCCGGACGGGACGCTGTCCTGTTCCACCGCTACGGGAACATTCGATCGGACGTCGAGGATGGCCAGTCCGCCCACGGGCGCTTGGGCCAGCACCAAGAGCGAATTGGGCTTGACCAGCAACACCTTGGCCTGAGCCGGGGTCCCACCGAGCTGTGCCACCGTCACCTGGGCGGAGACGGGGCCCGGATTGGATACGGCGAGGCTGGCCACCGCCGCCCCCTGCACGCCCGGTGCGTTCCCGACGCCGGGAGCCGGCACCAGCCAGTGCTGGTTGGCCTGTGGCGTTCCGAGCATGGTTCCGAAGGTGGGAAGGGGCGCCCCGTTGGCGGCCAACACTTCCCTGGCCACCACCAGCCCCGACCCGCCGGTGGAGGAGATGGTCACCGAATAGGGGACCTGGTGCGGTATCCGACTGGCCGTGCTGGCAGAAAAGGGGACGATCGACTTTGCCGGAAGGTCAACGCTGACCGGAGCCACCGCACCCTGGGTCAGACCCACGGCGATCACGGCCTTCTCGGCCGTGCTCCCCGGGTTGGACAGCATGAACGACACGCTCGAGCCGGCAGCGGACGGGTTCGTGGTCTGGGCGAAATACCAGTGCGGATCCACGGCGGGTGCCCCGAGCGCCAGCGATAGGCCGCTCGTGCCCGAGGTGCTGACCAGTTGCAGTTGGTTGGCCACGACCTGACCCGACTGGGCGCTGACCACCGTGGCGATCGTCGACCGCCCCTGCACGTAGTCGCCCACGTTCTCGACCACCACCTGGCCGGCAGGTATCGATAGGCCTTGGTAGAGCTGAGGCTGCACCACACCGGCATCGGTGTCGAAAGACACGTTGGCTACGGCCTCGGTGGACGTCGGGTTATAGAGGGTCAGGACGAGCTGGTTTCCCGCGGTGGTGGCCCCGCTGGCGAAGTACCAGTTAGCCGAGGAGGCCGAGGCGCACGGAGCGGTGCTCCACCCGTCGGGGCCCGCTGCCACCTGGCTCACGCCGATACCCCCTCCGGCGAAGGTGAACGTCGAAGCGCCATAGCCCATGGGAGCGAAAATTCCGGGGTTCACGGCGATGGTGCTACGTGCGGGAACCGAGATCGTCTGGTGGAACGACACCGAGGCCTTGCCCGTGTTCACGGTGGTCGACACGGCTCCGGGCACCGTTCCGTTCCCGGTATTGGTCACGTAGACGGTCGTGTCGGCCTGGGCGCCTGCGCCGGTGGTCCCACCGGCGCAGTACCACGATGACGCCGATGCCGAGGTCACGGGAATGGTCGACGCGCTCAGCGCTGAGGGGGCGGCGGGGGACGGAGGTGGTCCCACGGCCCGGTCGACAACGGCGCCGCCCACCAACACCGCCACCACGGCCACAACGACGGCCAGGCGGCGTCCGGCGACGCGGTCGCTCACCTGCCGGCTCGGGCGAAGACCGGCGTGGCCCCTCGGCGTCACGATGGGACCTCACGGGACATGTGCTCTCCGACCGGCAGGCGGCGCTGGGTACCGGTTGGTCTCGACCGCCGCCGACCCCGCGGGGCCACCAGCCGGCGACGGCGCAGCAATGCGGCAATGGCCGCTAGCCAGACGACGATCTGGAAGGCCACGCCCAGCGGTGACCAGATGTCGCTGCTGAACTGCAACGTCCCCGTTCCCTGCGTGGCCACGTCGTAGCGGGCGGCCCATCCGAACGAGGGGCTGCTCGACTCGACACGGCCCGACGGAGCAATCAGCTGCCATCGACTGGCAGGGGCCACCGCAGCCAGGACGGTGCCGGGCACCAAGGGCCCCTGATAGGACGAGGCCGCGGCGGGACCGGGCAGCACGGGGCGGAGGCCGGACACGATCGGTGTCCCCGGTGCCATATCCAACGGAGAGGGCAGTGAGGTCGGGAGGGGAGTCGTGCGGTTGGCCGGCGTGGTCGGACGTTCGGCCCGCATGGGGATCCAGTCGGCGTTCTCGTACACCGTGATCCCCGTTTGCGAAACGACCGGGTGGAGATCGAGCTGTTGGGCCAGGGCCGGGTCCAGGTCACCAGGGAGGGGATATGGCTGGGTCTCCTGCAAGCCAGGGATGTTCGGGGCGAGGGCGGTGACCACGGCCACGTAGCGGACGCCGGCTGGGGCCAGGAGCTGTCCGAGTCGGTTGGTCTTGCCCTCGCGGGCCTGGTTGACGGCGCTGCCCAGGGAGCTTGCTGGCCCCGGGTCGGCCGCGTTCCACAACCAGGTGGCGTTGGGCGCCCCGTTCTCCGAGGTGGCATAGGCCAGCCCGTCGCCCGCCGACCAGCTGCCCTGGTTGAGTGCGCGTGGGTCGCCGAGCCACAGCACCCGGAAGGCTCCCTGGGGCACCTTGGCGTGCATCCATCCGACGGTCTGGGCCGTATCGGTGGTGGGCATATTCCACCGGCCGGGCAGGGCCGAGATGACGGTGGGGAACGCCCGAGCACCACGACGATCGCCGCGATCCCCGTGGCCGCCTGCTTCCAGCCGAAGGTGGCCGACCGCAGGTCTTCCTCGAACGCGGCGATGCCCAGACCGATGGCGGTGACGATTGCCGCTGCCGCCGGGGCGAGCAAGACCATCGGGTCTATGGCCAGGCTGCCGGCCCACCCGCGGCCGATGACCCAGGCCAGGAGCCAGAACACCATGGCGATAGACCAACAACGGGTCGCCCATCGGAACCGGTCACCCCGTCCGATCAGGAGGGGCAGCAGCGCCGCCACGGTGAACCCCCAGGCCAGAGGGGATACGCCGATGGGACCAAGGGCAAACCGGAGCAGGTCGCCCCATGAGGGGGCAGTTGACGGGGCGCCGGCCACGCCGAGGACGTTGATCGCCCCGCGGCCGGCGTTGAGGGTTCCGATCAGCCAGGGCAGGCACAAGATTCCGGCCACCACGGTGGCTCCCACCGCAGTCACCAGGGCCCTGATCGACGGCTGCCAGGCGCCGAGCAGGGCGGCCGAGACCAAGAAGGCCACGGCCACACCCAGCACGACAAAGGCGGCGCTGGGTACGAACGAGACGAGGACGGCCTCGAGCACGCCCAACGTGAGCATGCGCCGCAAGATCCGCGGGCGGGGCTTGGCCCCCTGTCCGGTTCCGGTCGCACCCCGGTCGGGCGCGGCGATCCGCCCCGCCGCTGACCTCGTGAACGGGGCCAGAGCCGTGGCCCGGAACAACAAGGTGAGCACCCAGGGTGCTCCGGCGTAGACGATCAGCGCCCCCCAACGACCGAGAGCCAGGTCGTTGTAGGGCAGGGGAACGGCCAGATAGGCGATTCCCGCCACCATGCCGGCCCGCTGGGAGCCGAAGGGACGCATGAGGCGGACCGCCCCCCAGGCGCCGAGGGGAAGGCAGGCAAAGATGGCCACTTTCAGGGTGAGGCCCATGGCTCCGAGGAGGACGGTCCCGAGCAAGCCGAGGAGGGCGAAGGCAGGCGATGCCGGTGCGGTCGTACCGACCCCAGATGGATGCCACCCGGCGGCGAACTGGTGGAAGACCCCCGACCAGCCCGGCAAAGGTGCGAACTGCCCTATGGCCGGTATGCCCGATGTGATGAGGCCCCGCGAACCGATGAGGACGACGATGACCGCCACCACCCAGCCGGTGACGATGCCCCGTCCCGACACCCGCCCCTGCTCGGTGGGGCTGACCCCGTCGCCGTCGTCGACCACCCTCGGGAGCTCTGCCAGGGACCCGTGGGCGTCGTTCTCGTGGACATCGAAGGCGGCCGCGGCGGCCAGCTCGTCGGCGTGGGCCCCATGGAACCCGTGCTGGAACAACCGCCTGGCATAGGCCGACAAGCGGGCACTCCCCCCCACCTGCTGCAGCCGGATCTCCGAGTCGCTCAACCGGCGGTGACCCTGCAACTCCTTGCGCTGCCCCCGAATGATGCCCAGCCGACCGAGGTTCCATCGCCACGCCCGAACCACGGACCGGGCGCGGACCCGGTTACCGGCCAGCTCCGCCACCACGACTTCACCCAGGGCCAGAAAGACGATCTGCGGCACGATGCGGAGGAGACTGAACCGCCCATAGCACTTGAAGACGGCGAGGAGCTCGTGACGGCGTTGCAGCTCTTGAAGGGTGGTCGGGGCGGCGACGGGGGCGTCGGCGGGCGCAACGGCGGCCTTGCCCCTGCGACGGCTGGCCCGGAGGCGGCGCGGCGGGGTCGAGGCTGGCATTTCGCCGACGCTGTCGGCCAACAGCTCGCCGGGTGGCTCGGGAGCGGTCAGCGCCCCGACGGCATCGGCGATGGAACCCACCCGGTCGACCAAGGACGGTTCGAGAGGCCGCTCACCGCTGGCCAATCCCTCGCGATGGCGGACCCGGGCGTCGGGGGCCACGATGATCCGGGCCCCGGCCACCTTGGCCCGCCAGCAGAAATCGAGGTCCTCCCCCATGGCCACGATGGCCGGGTCGAACCCTCCGAGCTCGCCGAAGAGATCGGCACGGATCAGGGCACATCCCCCTGGGGCGACGAAGACGTCGCGGACCGAGTCGTGTTGGCCATGGTCGATCTCTTGGGGTTGCACCCGGCCGACCACCGAACCGCCCTTGTCCACAGTCATGCCCACCTCGAGGAGGCGACCGGGGTCGTCCCAGCTCACCAACTTGGGTGACACGATGCCGGCGTTGGAACGAAAGGCCTCCTCGACCAGGAACTGGACCGCGTCGGGGGCGAGGGCAACGTCGTCGTGGCAGATCAGGTAATAGGCGGCGCCGTCCACCATCGAGGTGACCTCATTGGCCGTGGCCCCGAATCCCCGATTCTGGCTGAAGCGGCGGACGTAGGCGTCGGGCAGGACGCCGGCGACGCGGACGGTCAGGTCCTCGGCGCTCGCTGCATCGAGCACCAGGATGGACAGTTCCTCGTAGCTTTGCGATCCGAGCGAAGCCAGGGTCTCCTCGAACCAAGGACCGGGATCGTGAGCAACGATGACGGCGACGACCGGCGGTGCCAGCGATTCCATTAGGGAGCAGAGGCTATCGGGCCGGTGGGGGGTTCGGGGAAAGTCTCCAGCTCAGCGCCACTTCGGACCTGAATTGTCCGCTCCTGGGTGGCCTGGGGCGCCCACCGCCAGGCACGACGATCGCCGGCTGGGGTGCTTGCAATCGTTTATCATGGCGTATACACTTGTATCTGTCACCAGTTGCCCGGAACCCCCCCATCCGACCATCACCAGGAGATGACGATGCCAGATTTCCCCACCAACCTCACGAACACCGCCAAGGACTTCACCACCGTGGCCAAGGACGCCGGCTACGTCGCCATCGGCCTCGGTGTCATCGGCTTTCAAAAGGCCCAGGTACAGCGCCAGGAGCTGCTGAAGCGGCTGTCGGAGCTGCCGGACCCCCGCGGTGAGATCGAAACCCGGCTGAGCGAGGTCCGCTCTGACGTGACCAAGGCCATGCACGACGTGGACGCCAGGGTCGAGGACGTGATCGAGCGCATCGAATCCGCCATCGTGCCCCTCGAGCAGCGCCTGCCGGCCGCTGCCCGTGACCTGGCCACTCAGCTCCACACGCAGGCTCGTGAGGCCCGTTCGCAGATCCGCGACCTCATCAAGACCGACGCCTGAGCCGCCCATCGAGGAATTCGGCGACGGCCCCATCGGGCGGTCGGCGCAGCAACCGCAACCCCCTCGAGCCTTTTGAAGATCGGCCCGCTCCGGCGGGCCGATCTTAGCGCTCGGACTCGCCCTAGCCGGTGGTGCGGGGCGGGGCGGGCAGCAGTGCCATCGCCGAGGCAGGGCGCCGGGGCTGGGCGCCGGTATTCAATCGGCGTGCTGGCGCCAGTACTGCAGGACGTCGGCCAGGGTCTGCTCGAGTGGGATCTCTGGCTTCCAGCCGGTGGCAAGCTGCAGACGCGTCGGGTCGCCCCGGAGAACCGGTACCTCGACCGGGCGGGTCAGGACCGGATCGGTCTTGAACTCGAGAGACGTGCCCGCCAGCCGCAAAAGGGTGTTGGCGATGTCCTCGATGGCGACGTCGTGCCCCGAGCACACGTTGTACACCTCGCCAGGCGCCCCTGACTCGATCAGCATCCGATAGGCCTTGACCACGTCGCGGACATCGGTGAAGTCCCGACGAGCGGCCAAGTTGCCCACCGCTATGGACCCGTCACCCCGGCGATCGGCCTCGACGATGCGCTTGGCCAAGGCGGGCACGGCGAAGTTCGGGGTCTGTCCGGGGCCGATGTGATTGAACGGCCGGACCACGATCACCTCTTGCCCGTGCCCGCGGAACGCCTGGCCGGTGATCGCCTCGGCGGCCAGCTTGCTGGCCGCGTACGGAGTAAGAGGTGCCGTCGGCGTCAGCTCGTCGAGGGGCATGAGCGAGGGATCGGTAACCGCTCCGTACACCTCGGCCGAGCTGGTGACCAGGATGCGGGGATCGGTCCCACACTGACGGGCGGCGGCCAGCAGCGCGGCGGTGCCGATCACATTGACCTGCAGGACCTGCAGTGGGTCCTTCCACGACTCCCCCACGTGGGTCAGGGCGGCCAGATGGTAGACGGCATCGGGAGCGGCGGCGGTCACCGCCTCGAGCAGCGCCACCGGATCGGTGACATCGACCTCGTAGTCGATGGCCACCACCTCGTCACCCTGCTCTCGCAGGTGATCGGCGAGCCAGGTGCCGACGAATCCTCGGCCTCCGGTGATCAGCGAGCGCACGACCGGTCACCCTACCGGTTCAGCTGGCGGAACAACGGCTGGCTTCCCTGGGCTCGAGCGACCCGGGCCCCCCAGCGCATAGCGATAGGCCTGGACATGTCGATCCGCGCTCTGCTCCCATGTATGGCCGGCGGCGATCTCCAGACCCGCCTGTCGCTGCCGCTGGCGCTCAGCGGCGGTAGCACCGACGCCTGATCCCAGGACGGCATCGAGAGCCTCGGCCAGCCCGAGCTGGTCCCCCGGGACCACCAAGGTGGCGGCATCACCGGCCACTTCCTCCATGGCCGTGCCCGACGTGGTGATCAGTGGCGTCCCGCAGGACAAGGCCTCGAGTGCGGGAAGGCCAAACCCCTCGTAGAGGGCGGGATAGACGGCGGCGGCGGCCGAGCGGAGAAGCGCTGGGATCACCGCGTCGGCCACGTACCCGGTCCGCACCACCCGCTGCCGGTTCGAGACGGCGGCGATGGCCTGATCGACGGCGCCGGCCCCCCACCCGTCCCCGCCGGCCAGCACCAACAGGGCGTCGGGGTGACGATCGGCGATGCGATCGAAGGCACGGACCAGGGAGGGGACGTCCTTGCGGGGCTCGAGCGTGCCCACGAACACCAGGTATGGCCGTCCGTCTGCGATCCGAGCATCGACCAGACCCAGGGCATCGGCGTCGGCACCGGGGTCGGCCTCGTGCGGAGCGAACCGCTCGGCGTCCACCCCGTGATGGGCCACGAACAGCTCCGCATCGACCGGGCACCATCGGGCCAGCTGCTCGGCCGTGACACGGCTGGGGCAGACCACGGCGGCGGCGCGGCGGGCGGCCACCCGGATGGCCCGCTTGAACAGCACCACCTTGGATCGGTCGTGCCACTCGGGTGCCTCGAAGAAGCTGAGGTCGTGGACAGTCACCACCATGGGAACCGACGAGCGCTCGGGCATCGTGTAGTGGGGCCCGTGATGGACGGAGGCATCGAGCCGGCGCACCAAACCGGGAAGGGCCAGCTGCTCCCAGGCCAGGCGGAGCGGACGCTGCCGGGGAGCGGCTGACACCAAACGGGCGCCGGGCGCCGTTCGTGACCATCGCTCCCGGTCCCCCCGGCGACCGATGAGGGCCAGGTCGAGGTCGGGCCGCAGGGACAGCGCAGACGCCAAGTGCAGGGTGTACTGCCCGGCTCCGACCGGGTCGGCCGGCACCGCGGAGACGTCGAGGGTCAGCTTCAGCCGGTCGCCTGTCGCCGCCACCTCACCCACCGGAGCGGACCTCCTCCCAGAGAGCCACGTGGCGCCGGGCGATGGAGGACCAGCTGAGCTGGGCAGCGTGGCTCCGTCCCGCCGTCTCCAATCGGTGCCGCACGGTCTCGTCGGTGGCCACCACCAACAGGCCTTCGGCGATGGAGTCGGTGTCGTTGGGATCGACCTGGTATGCGGCCGATCCGGTGCTGGGCACGTCGCTGGCCACCACCGGTGCCCCGGCCAGCATGGCCTCGACCGGTGGGAGGCCGAAGCCCTCCATCAGGGGGACATAGGCCAGCAGGCGGGCCCGAACATAGAGGCCGGCGAGCTCGGGAGCGGTGACCATGCCGGCCAGAACGACCCCTTGGTGCCCGTGGAGCTGTTCCCCCCAACCGCTGGGTCCGACCACCACCAGCGGCCACGGCTCGGGGAGCGAGGACCGCATCCGGTCGTAGGCCAGGGCCAACCGTGCCAGGTTCTTGCGGGGCTCCATGGTTCCCACGCTGAGCAAGAAGGGCCCCACCACTCCCAGCCGGGCGAGCAGGGCATCGACCGCCGGCGAATCCGGAGCGGGAAGGTGGTCGCACCCCATGGGAACCACGGTCACCCGATCCGGGGATGCCCCCGCGCCCACCAGGTCGGCGGCCACCAATTCGGACGGGACGATGAAGCGATCGGAACGGACCAGGGACCGTTGCAGGGCCGCCTCGTGCCAGGCCCGACCGTGCGCCGGGTAGGTATCGGGAACGTGACGCCACAAAAGGTCGTGCACCGTCGATACCAGGGCGGCGGGTCCCGGTTCCACCGTGGCCATCGACAACGCCTGGACGACGTCGAAGCTGCTCGGTGCCCGCAACAGCCCCCGGTCCCAGGCCCTAGTCAGCACAGGTCCGGGAAGCACCGAGGAGCGAAGGGGGAACCCAAGCATGGCCAACAGGTCGGGCTTCCCCCTCGGTCTGCTGGCGAACAGCTCGATGTCGGGCCGACCCTGATCGGGCAGTTCGGTCAAGCCCTGGATCAGGCCCCAGACGTACGTACCGATCCCACCGGCGGCCTTGCGCCGCAGTTGCTCCACCAACAGGAGCACCCGTACGGGCCGGTCGGTCGGCGCGGGCCCGCTCCCCGTGGCGCTGACCCCTGGTTGGGATGTCATCGACCGACCGCCGCCGCGGCATCCCGATACAGGCCGGCCAGGCCGCGGGCACAGGCCGACCAGGTGAACGCCTCGCTCCTCAGCCGTCCCCGTTCGATCAGGGCCGCCACCGTGGCTCCCCCGGCCAGCACATCGGCCAACGCCTCAGCCAGCGCTTCGGGGTCGCCCGGTTCCACCAGGACGGCGGCATCGCCCACCACTTCGGGGATCGCCCCGACCCTGGTCGTCACCACGGGTACTCCTTCGGCCATGGCCTGGACGGGCGGGAAGCCGAAGCCCTCGTACACGGATGGATAGGCCAGCGCGGCGGCGCCACGCAGCACCTGGCCGAGACGGGCATCGTCGAGAAAACCGGTACGGAGGATGCGCGCCCTGGCCGGCGATGCGTCCACCGCTGCCTGGAACGCCTCGGAGCCCCATCCGTCGGTCCCCACGACGATCAGGGCCACGTCAGGGTGGCTCTCGGCAACCAACTCGAACGCCTCGACCAGCGAGGGGTAGTCCTTCCTGGGCTCCACCGTGCCGATGGCCAGCACGTACCGAGACGTGCCCGGGGGCAGATCGAGCACACCCGATGGGCCGTGACCTGGCTCCGACCCCGGGGTATCCGGCGGACCCGGGAGCCTGGGGACGCCGTGGTGGATGGCTCGCACCCGTTCGGGCGGGAGGTGGAAGGCCTCGATCACCTCAGCAGCCACGAACCGGGAGGGAGTATGGACCCAGGCCCCATCCGCCACCGCACGGCGGATCAGCTCCGGGAACCGGAGCGTCGAGGCGTCACACAGCTCAGGGAAGCGCACGATGGTGAGGTCGTGCACGGTCACGACCCGGGCCGCTCGGCGCGCCGGGGGCACCACGAAGTTTGTGCCGTGCACGACCTGGTGGGCTCCAACGAACCATTCGAGCGGGGGCACGCCCCAGCGACGCCACGACGCATGCAGCGGGCGGGCGGGCATGGCCCGTTGGTGGGTGGACACTCCCTGGGGAACCAGCTCCACGATGCCCTGGCGCCGCCTCCAGCTGATGGCGAAGGCGGAAACGTCCACCTCGTCGAGCTGGGCCAGGCCGCCGAGGGCACCGGCGCAGAAGACGCCGACGCCGGTGGGTCGACCCAGCAGGGGCGTGGCATCCAGGGCCACCGAAAGCCGGGTATCGGGCGCGGACACAGGCTGAACAGTTCCCGTTTCCGCGGTCGCTGATCGCTCAGGCGGCACGCACGGAGCCTTGCACATGTTGTGAGACGGATTGGCACTCCCCGAGTCCTCATCATGGCCGTGGGCGGGATACGGGACCGGCGCAAAGCCGTCGGTTTCGGCCCACTAGCCTGCCCAGGATGCTCGTTGCCCTTGCCGGAGGTGTCGGCGCCGCCCGATTCCTGCGCGGGTTGGTCCGTGTGCTCCCCCCCGCAGAGATCACTGCTGTCGTCAACGTCGGCGATGATACGGAGCTGCACGGGCTCCACATCTCGCCTGACCTCGACACGGTGCTCTACACCCTGGCCGGCGCCATCAATGCCGAAACCGGGTGGGGGCTCACCGGGGAGTCCTGGACGGTGATGGAGACTCTCGAGAAGCTGGGCGGCCTCACGTGGTTCCGGCTGGGTGACAAGGACATCGCCACCCACTTCTTCCGCACGCAACGGCTGGCCGAGGGCGCCACCCTGAGCGAGGTCACCACGCAGCTGGCCCGCGCCCGGGGCGTGGACGTGCACCTGGTGCCGGTGTCCGACGATCCTGTCCGCACCCGTGTGCAACTGGCCGACGGCCCCGAGGTCGCCTTTCAGGAGTACTTCGTGCGCCTGCACCACGATGTGGCCGTCTCGAGGGTTCGCTTCGACCACGCCGAGTCCGCCCGGCCCGCCCCCGGCGTACTCGATGCCATCGCCTCCGCGTCCTCCATCGTGGTCTGCCCGTCCAACCCGGTGGTGTCGATCGCCCCCCTCCTTGCCGTTCCCGGCATCAGCGAGGCGCTCGCTGCTCGGCGGGAACAGATCGTGGGCATCTCCCCCATCGTGGCCGGCGCCGCCCTCAAGGGTCCGGCCGACCGCCTGCTCACCGAGCTCGGGTTCGAGTCGTCTGTGGTCGGAGTAGCCCGCTGGTACGCCTCGTGGGTGGGCACCCTGGTCATCGACGAGGCCGACGCCGCGCTGGCCGAGGCGGTCGAGGCCGAGGGCGTACGCTGCGTCGTGGCCCCGACCGTCATGTCCACTGTCGAACGGGCCGCGTCGCTGGCTCAGACCGTTCTCGCTGCCCACCATGCCTGAGCTGCCAGCCAGCGAAGCAGACGCCGGAGGACGGGGGCCGGCGCCTACCCTCTCGGTCATGCCCATCACGGGCATGGGCGAAGTGCGTCCCGGCGATGATCTGGTCGAACTGCTCGTCGCCGCACCCGGAGTGTCGTTCCAGGACGGGGACGTGGTGGTGGTCACCCAGAAGGTGGTGTCCAAGGCCGAAGGGCGCCTGGTCGCCTTCGACCCCGAAGATCCCACAGCCAAGGCCCGGCTGGTCGAGTCAGAGTCGGTGCGGATCCTTCGCCGGCGCGCCGAACTGATCATCGCCGAGACCAGACATGGGTTCGTCTGTGCCAACGCCGGCGTGGACTTGTCCAACGTCGATGCCGGGACCGCCGCCCTGCTGCCCCTCGACTCCGACCGCTCGGCCCGGCGGATCCGCGAGGGTCTCCGTCACCGCCACGGCGTCTCGGTGGGAGTGATCATCTCCGACACGTTCGGGCGCACCTGGCGCAAGGGCGTGACCGACGTGGCCATCGGCGTGGCCGGGGTCGCTGCCGTGATCGATCTCCGTGGGACGGCGGATGCCCACGGCCGGGTGCTCGAGGCCACCGAGGTCTGCGTGGCCGACGAACTGGCTTCCGCCGCCGAACTGGTCATGGGCAAGGATCGCGGCGTCCCGGCGGCCGTCGTGCGGGGGGTCGACCCCGCCTGGCTTCGCCCGGCGTCGGTGGCCGAAGAGATCGTGCGACCACCTGGTGAAGACCTGTTCCGCTAAGGCCAACGCCGGAGGCCCTATCATGGGTGGCCAACGCTGGTCAGCTCACGCCGGCTCGGCACACCCTGGCCCAGGTCAGCGAATGCCGACCAGATCGACGACGAACACCAGGGTCTCGTTGGGCCCAATGGCCCCGCCGGCGCCGCGCTCCCCGTACCCCAGACGGGGCGGGATGGTCAGGCGACGGCGACCGCCGACCCGCATGCCAGCCACACCCTGGTCCCACCCGGCGATGACGTGCCCGGCTCCCAGGGGGAACTCGAAATGCTCCCGGCGGTCCCACGACGAGTCGAACTCCTTGCCGTTCGACCAGGCCACGCCCACGTAGTGCACCTGGACCTCGGCGCCGTGCTGAGCCTCGGGGCCGGCCCCTTCTTCGATCTCCTCCACGAGCAGATCGGTGGGCGGCTGCTCATCGGGGATGGTGACGGTCGGCTTGCTATCGGAAGGCATGCTCCGACTGTAGGCGCCGGTTGACCGATGGCGGCGAGCCGCCGGTGGCCCTACCGGGTGTAGCCCTGCTTCGGACCGCGCTTTTTGGCACCGGCACCAGCTTTGAGATGGCGGTTGGGACGCGAGGGGGCGCCGGGCTTCGACGCCGACGCACCCTCCCCGGGACGCCGACCACGCGATGGCTTCCCGTCAGTCGACCAGCTCGAGTCGCGGTCGGGCCGTCGGGGTGACGACGTTGTCGCCCCGGACCAACCCGTGCGTTTCGGGGAACCATCGCTGGGTCGCTTCTTGGCGTAGGGCGTCCCCCCGGAGGCGGAGCCAGAGCCGGAACGGTTGGTGCGGCGGTTGCGATCGGTGTCCTCGAAGCCGCGGTGGCGTCCGACCCGCGCGTCGCGCTCGGCCCGGGTCTTCCTGACTGACTCCGCCGAACCCTCGCCCAACGCGGCGGCCAGAGAGGAGAGGTCAGGTGCCCCGGTGATGGTGGGGACACCCAGGTCGCGCTGCAACTTCTTGACCGCTCCCGACTTGTCCGGGGTGACCAGGCTCACGACGACGCCAGAAGCGCCGGCTCGGGCCGTCCGCCCGGAGCGGTGCACGTAGTCCTTGGCGTCGGCCGGCGGATCGAAATGAATGACGGCCGTGACCCCGTCGACGTGGATGCCCCGAGCGGCTACGTCGGTCGCCACCAGCGCGTCCACATCGCCCCGCATGAACGAAGCCAGGGCCCGCTCACGCTGCTTTTGGCTCCGGTCCCCGTGGATGGCCGCGGCCCGGACACCACGGGTGTCGAGCTGGCGGGCCATCCGGTCGGTGGCGTGCTTGGTCCGACAGAAGATGATGGTGGGACCGGACGCGTTCACTATCTCGGCCGCCGTCCCCAGCCGGTCTCCGGCCGCCACTTTCCAGAACACGTGATGGGCCAGTGAGATGCTCTCTTCGGTCGCCTCGATCTCGTGGCGGGCCGGCTTCTTCTGGTAGCGCCGCACGAGCACGTCGATATCGCCGTCCAGGGTGGCCGAGAACAGGAGGGTCTGCCGACTTTCCGGCGTCTTGTCGAGCAGCCGGCGAACATCGGGAAGGAACCCCATGTCGGCCATCCGATCGGCCTCGTCGATCACCACGATCTCGACGTTGTCGAGATGGATGCTCCGTCGTTCGATGAGGTCGGTGAGCCGGCCGGGACAGGCCACGGCCACGTCGACCCCCCGGGCCAGGGACTTCAGCTGAGGGCCGTATCCCACGCCCCCGTAGAACGAGGCCACCTTGAGGTTCCGAGCCGAGGCCAGCGTTTCGATCTCGGTGGCCACCTGGGCACACAGCTCGCGGGTGGGTGTCAGGACCAGAACCCGCGGATGTCCGGGGCGAGAGCTCTTGCCCTTCAGGCGGGCGATGGCGCCCAGGCCGAAGGCCAGCGTCTTCCCCGACCCGGTGGGTGCCTTACCGCACAGGTCGCGTCCGGCCAAAGCGTCGGGCACGGTCATGGCCTGAATGGGGAACGGAGTGGTGATCGATCGTCGCTCGAGGGCGGCAACGAGGTCAGTGGGAACGCCGAGGTCGGCGAATGAGGGAGGCATATGGGCGCGCTTTCGTGCGATGAGTAACTGAGTACGGAGCGCAGAAAGAAAAAAGAAGCGAGCCATTCACGACTCATCGCGCACCAGGGCCCACTTACCTTAGTTGGTTCTGGTGCCGGAAGGGGCGCACCAGTCGGCAGAGCCCTCGCAAACCCGCTCAAATCAGGGGGCGTCGGCCAGCCGCTGGCGTATGAATTCGAGGACGGCGTGCGTCCCGGCACCGAGGCTGGTCCACGGCTTCCAGCCCAGGTGGATGCCGGCGCGACCCGGGTCGAGACTGCTGCGGAGGATCTCGCCCTGGCGCAACGGAGCGTGGGTGGCCGTGGCGTCGAGACCAGCCTGCGTGACCATCTCGCCGTAGAGCTCGTTGACCGATGTCTCCTTGCCCGTGCCGATGTTGCACACCAGCCCGCCGCCTTTGGTGGCCCCCCGGACGAATGCGTCCACCACGTCGTCGACGTACACGAAATCGCGGGTCTGCTCACCATCGCCGAAGATGGTGACCGGCTGTCCCCGGAGCAGGCGCTCGGCGAAGATGGCCACCACCCCGGCCTCGCCGTGCGGGTCCTGCCGGGGCCCGTACACGTTGGCCAGGGCCAGAACAGAGAACTCGAGCGAGTGCAGCTCCCGATAGGCGACCAGATAGTCGATCGCCGCTTTCTTGGACACCCCGTAAGGCGACAGCGGCCGGTGGGGCTGCGACTCCGATAGTGGGAGGTCGGCTGCATCGGGCTCCCCGTACAAGGTGCCGCCGCTGGCTGCGAACACCACCCGGCTCGATGCGGCCATGCGGGCTCCTTCGAGCACCCGGAGGGTGCCGAGCACGTTCACTTCGGCGTCGAACACCGGTTCGGCCACCGACACCCGCACGTCGGCTTGGGCGGCCAGGTGGAACACGACCTCGGGACGGCGCTTCACGATGAGATCGACGATCTCGGCCGAGCGGACGTCAAGATTGTGAAAGGTCAGGTTCCGCCCAGCCGCCGATCGGGCATCGGTCAGGTTGCCCAGCGATCCAGTGGAGAGATCGTCGACCACATCGACGGAATGGCCCTCGGCCAACAGGCGATCGACCAGAGTGGATCCGATGAAACCTGCGCCCCCCGTCACTACGGTGCGCACGGGCTCAGTTCCCAGGAGGAACGCGCTCGCCGTCCACGACGGATCCGGACGGCATGACCACATCGGCCCCGATGACGGAGAGCGGCCTGATCGAGCATCGCTGACCGATGGTAGCGCCTGGGCCCACGATCGACCCCTCCACCGTGGCTCGGGCCGCCACCCGAGATCCGGGGAGCAGGACCGATCCGAGCACGGTGGCGCCCTCCTCGACGATGGCGCCACTCCCGATCACCGAGCCGCCGATCACCGAGCCGGCATCGAGCCGGGCGCCGGAGGCGAGCAGGGAACCGGTTACCACGGCGCCTTCGGCCGAGAACGTTCCGGTTACCCACACGCCGTCGCCCACTCCGGGATCGAGGGTGGCGCCGGGAGCGGGGATCGTGCCCCGTCGGCCGGTCAACAGGTCGAGATGGGCCCGGAGGTAGGAAGCCGGGGTACCGGTGTCGATCCAATAGACGTCGGACCCCAGCGCGAACAGGGATCCCGCCTCGACCAGAGCGGGGAACGTCTCGCGTTCGATGGAGACCCGTCGACCCTTGGGGATGCGGGCCAGCACCTCGGGCTCGAGCACATAGGTACCCGCATTGATCAGATTGGTCGGGACCTCGTCGCGCGGGGGCTTCTCGATGAAAGCCTCCACCTTTCCCCGGCTGTCGGTTGGGACCACGCCATAGGACGACGGGTCGTCGACGGGGGTCAAGCTGATGGTGGCCTCGGCGCGGTGACGGTGATGGAAGTCGACCAACGCGGTGATGTCGAGGTCGGTGAGCACGTCGCCGTTGACCACGACGAACGTCTCATCCATGCCGGCGTGGTCGGCGGCAAACCGGATGGCGCCGGCCGTATCGAGCGGCTCGGGCTCGACGGCATAGGACAGACGCACCCCGCCGGCCGAACCATCTGGATAGGCGTTGATGAACGCGTCGGGCCGGTAGCCCAGCGACAAAACGGCCTCGTCGATCCCGTGCTCGGCCAACTGGCTCAGCACCCTCTCGATCATGGGTTGTTCCATGACCGGGAGCATCTGTTTGGGGGTGGTCAGCGTCAGGGGTCTCAGTCTCGTCCCCTCGCCGCCCACCAGGACGACGGCTCTCACTTCTAAGTTCCGCTCTTTGCTGTCGTCGAGGTCGGTGTGGTGGTCGGTGTCGTGGTCGTCGGCGTCGTCGTGGCCGGTGTCGTGGTGGCCGGTGTCGTGGCCGCGGTCGGCGCCGTGGTGGCCGTCGGCGCAGTGGTCGAGGTGGCCGGTGCCGTGGTGGAAGTGCTCGGTGCCGTGGTCGTGGTGGTCGAAGCACCGGAGGCAGCGGTGATCAGGCTGGTGATGGTCGACGCCGGCGGCTTGGGCACATTGGCATCAGCTGATACGAAGGCCATGGTGATCATCTGCCCATTGGCGAACTTGACCAGTGTCGGATCGCCGCTCGCTTCGGTACCGGTCTTCGACTCGAAGTTGGGCCACGTCTTCACCGTGACGAACGCCTGCTTACCGGCCTGAGGTGTTCCCGCGGCGCACTTGTCTCCATTGGTCAGGAGCACCCTCCCGGGATACTGCAGGGTGGTCGAGCTGAGAACGAGTCCCTTGTACTCGGAGACGAACTTGCCGAGCACAGCATTTCCGCCCGACTCCGAGCTGTTCTTGGGGGCCACGGTGATCACGCCGGTGCCGTCAGTGGTGAAACCGTTGGTGGAACTGGGATCGGCCGGGAGGTTGGGCTGCATGGTGCCGCATATGTCGATGCCGAGGGCCGCGTGCCACGTATCCGACGTAGTGGGTGCTCCGGCTGACGAGGAGGTGGGGTGGGTGCGTTGGTAGCGGCTGAAGCCGACCAGGAGAAGGCCCACGATCACGATGACAACCAGGCTGGCGTACCAGTTGATGGGTGCTTGGCCGCGATAGGTTCGGCCGCCACCGGTGGACGCCGCACGCGCCACCCACTTGCCTGTTGAGTCGCGGGCCATCGGGACGACACCCTACAACCTGGGACTCGTCGGTCCGGCACGGCCGGCCGGGGATGATACGTCACTGCCGCCCTGGTCGACCGGTCCCGGGGCTGGTCAGCGCGCGGACAGGCGACGGAAGCCGGCCAAGGTGGCGCGCACGCCTATTCCCACAGTGACCAGCGGCAACAACAGTCGTCTCCAACCCGCCGTCGACCGCCAGGCGAATCGGAGGAGGGATCGATGGTGCTCGACGATCATCCGGTAGGGATGATGGTCGGTGGAGACACCTTGGACGTGAAGCACCTCGGCGGTGGGCGCGTAGGTGGTTCCCCAACCGGCGCGAGCCAGTCGCCAACACAGATCAGCGTCCTCTGCGTACATGAAGTACGCCTCGTCGAACCCGCCGACGGACTCGAAGGCCGATCGGCGAACGAGAAAACAAGCCCCCGACAGCCAATCGACCCGTTGGGGAGTGCCGCCGGCGGCGAACAGATCGCTCTCCTGGTAGTTCCTGGTGAACCGGTTGTTGGGCACGAACAGGCCCAGGACCGCGTGTCCGGCAGCATCGATGAGCGACGGGAACCGACGGGCTGACGGGTACCGGTCGCCGGCCGGGGTCCGGATCAACGGGCCCGTCACCGCCACCTCCGGGTGTCGGTCCAAGATGGCCACCAGCGCGGCCAGGGCACCGGGGTGGACGGACAGATCGGAATTGCACACCAGGATGAGCTCAGCCGTGGTGGCTGCCGCACCCCGGTTGGCCGCCGCTCCGTAACCCAGGTTCCGGCCCGGCACGACCACGTCGACGGCCGGGAAGTCCCGGCGAACCGCAACCATCGATCCGTCCCTGGAGCCGTTGTCGACCACGACCACCTCGGCGGGCGACTCGGATGTCAGCGTTCGCAGGCACTCGGTCAGCGCCGCTCCCGATTCGAAGTTGACCACGACGGCGGCGACCCGGCCGGCGGCTGACGCGGCGACGCCGTCAGGGCCCCCAGCCGACCCGCTCACGGATCGAGCCGGGTGAAGCGGAACTTGACCAGCGCTTTGAGCGCGCCGAACCCGTCCCGCCACGTGATCTTCTTGCCCTCGGTGGCCTCACGGCCGGCATAGGAGATCGGCACCTCGTAGATCCGGAACCCTCGCCGCAGCACCTTGGCGGTGATCTCCGGCTCGAAGTCGAATCGGTCCGATTGCACGACGATGCCGGCGATGGCCTGCCGGTCGAACAGCTTGTAACAGGTCTACATGTCCGACAACGTCGAGGAGTAGAGCACGTTCGTCACCAAGGACAGGAAGCGGTTGCCAATCCAGTGGAGCGGCAACATGTTCTTTCGCTCGCCGGTGAACCGGCTTCCGTAGACGACCCGCGCCTTTCCCCGGAGGATCGGGTCCAAGAGGCGGGGCCAGTCTTCGGGGTCGTACTCCAGGTCGGCGTCCTGGATGAGGATGAGGTCACCTCGGGCCACGGCCAGCCCACTACGGATGGACGCTCCCTTGCCCTTGTTCACCGGGTGGGTGAGCACCCGGACCGTCGAGTCCTCCAGCGCGGCGAGCACCTTGTCCGTGCCGTCCGACGATCCGTCGTTGACGGCGATCACGTCCACGATGAGCGGGACATCGACCGCCCGGATCCGGCGGATGATCTCGGCCACCGTGGTCCGCTCGTTGAACACGGGGACGATCACGGTCAAGGTCCGGTACTGGTGGGCGGCGGCTGAAGGCACATCCGCTTCGTCCCCTTGGCCCGTGTCAGTTGTCGCGCCCATGTCAGCCATGACCTTTCTGGCCGGAGGTCCCATTCGTTGGACCGCCGGCGGTTGCCGAACGTCCCCGGCTATCGCTGCCGAGGTCCGAGAAGTATGTAGCCGTCTGCAGCAAACCGTCTTCGAGTTTCACTTCAGGGCGCCACCCGAGTGCGCTGGTGGCTAGAGAGATGTCCGGCTTCCGCCGGGTCGGATCATCGGTGGGCAGTGGCTCATGCACGATGGACGAAGTGGAACCGGTGAGCTCGACAACCAGTTGGGCCAGCTCCAACACGGTGTGCTCATCGGGGTTCCCAATGTTTACCGGACCGGTGAGGTCCGAGTCCAGCAAGGCCAGAAGCCCGCGGATCTCATCGTCGACGAAGCACAGGCTCCGCGTCTGGTCGCCGTCCCCGTACACGGTGAGCGGGTCACCCCGCTGCGCCTGGACGATGAAGTTCGATACCACCCGACCGTCACGCGGCCGCAGGCGGGGACCATAGGTATTGAAGATACGGGCGATGCCGACGTTGGTCCCCAGCGTGCGGTGGTGGGCCATGGTGATCGCCTCGGCGAAGCGCTTGGCCTCGTCGTACACGCTCCGGGGGCCCACCGAGTTCACGTTCCCCCAGTACGACTCGGTCTGGGGATGCACGGCCGGATCGCCGTAGACCTCACTGGTGGAGGCCAGGATGAACCGCGCCCCCGACCGCTGGGCCAGCTCCAGGCCCCGACGGGTTCCCTCGCTGCCCACGGCCAGGGTCTCGAGTGGGCGGGCCAGGTAGTCCGGCGG
>DASXMT010000262.1:0-1888 GCA_036495505.1 Acidimicrobiales bacterium
CGGCGAGTTGACCGTCGAGGTGGTGACCGAGGAGACGCGGGCACCAGAGGCGGAAGAGGTGGCCCTGACCCGCATCAGCACGGGCACCGACTTCGTGTTCGAGAACCGGGGGACCCCCGTGGAGATCCGCCGAGGCTGATCGACCAACCGAGCGAGCGTCACCGATGGCTCCCGAGCTACCCGACGACCCTCCTGCTACCTTGGCGGCCATGTCACCTCCCGATGGGCGCATCCGACTGGCGGTGGTCGGTGCGGGGAACATCGCTCCGGTAAACGTCAAGGGCTACCTGGAGCACGACCGCTGCGATGTGGTCGCCGTCTGCGATCCGATCGAGGAGAAGGCACGGCGCCTGGCCGACGCGTGGGACGCGCCCAAGGTATTCACCGACTTGGACACGCTGCTGTCCGACCCCGACATCGACGCGGTGGAGATCCTCACCCCTACCCATCTTCACCATGACCACGTGATGGCCGCCCTGGCCGCGGGCAAGCACGTGTCGTGCCAGAAGCCGGTGGCCAACACCATCGAGGATGCGCGGGAGATGGAGGCGGCCGCGGCCGAGCACGGCGTGACCCTGCGCATCAGCGAGTGCTTCCGTCACTACCCGCCGCTGGTCAGGGCCAAGGAGCTGATCACCTCGGGGGCCATCGGCCCGCTGACCAACGTGCGGATCAGGACCATCGTGGGCACGACCGACTCGCCGTTCCAGGCCGACCTGCAGCCCGAGGGCTACATCTGGCGACTCGATCGCCGGAGCCCCGGTGGTCACCTCTTCGACGACAACGTGCACAAGTACGCCATGGCCCTCTGGTTGGCCGGCCAGGACGTCACCTCGGTACAGGCCATCGTCCGGCGCCGCAACCTCTTCCTCGAGCCGAGCGTGGCCATATTCGAGTACGAGGAGGAGCAACTGCTGGGCTCGATGGAGGTCAGCTACGCGCCGTCTATGTCCATCCGGAGCTCGTACTACGGCGCCGACGAGTTCTTCGAGATCCAAGGGGACGAGGGGTTCATCTGGGTGACGCGCTGCACCGGCGAGATGCTGGATCTCGCACCCGTCCTGCTGTTCCAAGGGAGGGACGACGGCAACGGATCGATGCGGGAGATCCCCGTTGACGACGCCGATTGGGGGACCGGCTTCGATCGGTCGGCGGCCCACTTCATCGACTCCTTGCTGGCCGGCACCACACCCGACATGACGGCAGACGAGGCCGTGAAGGTGCTCCAGCTGTGCTTCGCCGTGTACGAAGCGGGCAACACGGGCCAGCGGGTGGACCCCCGGACCATCACCGGCTCGGTCAGTCCGACCGGTTGGGGCGCTTGGTGATGGGGGAGCGGGGTGGTCGACCATGGCGGTGAGCGGCCTGGCCAACCTGGCGCTGAAGGTGGCCGACCTCGATCAGGCCATCTCGTTCTACGAATCCGTCGGGGGAACGACCCACGATCGGATGGTGTGGAACGGGAGCGAGCGCGCCGACGTGGATCTCGGTCCGCTCCACCTCACGTTGTTCACCAGGGCCATCTACGAGGACGCCCTCTCACTACCCGAGGAGTGCTTCTTGCACCCCGCCCTGTTCAGCGACGACCTCGACGCCGACCTTGCCGGTCAGACGGTCATCTGGGGGCCGACCGAGGTTGAGGGTCCCTTCGGCCGTCGACGGATTGCCTTCATGGAGGCTCCAGGCAACATCCGGCTCGAGCTGATGGAACAGCTCGAGGACCCGCCCACCGGGCCGATCCCGTCATGAAGCTGACCCGGATCCTGCATCACAGCGTCAACGTCGAAGGCGGCCTGGCCGGCGCGGAGGACTTCTACCGCCAGCTGCTCGCTCTGGGCGACCTTCCTCGTCCCGAGATCCCCGGCATCGACGGGCACTGGTTCGGCAT
>DASXMT010000263.1:0-5362 GCA_036495505.1 Acidimicrobiales bacterium
ACCCCAGCCCTGACCCCAGCCCCAACCCCAGCCCTGACGCCCGACCCTCGTCCTTCGCGCTGGTCCGGCGCCAGTGGCAGGCCCATCCCGGTCGGCGTGGCGTTGACCACCAGATCGACCGTCGCTGCCTCCTCGGGATGACCCACCCGCCCGACGGGACCGGCCAGGGCAGCCGCAGCGTTGGCCCGGCTCTCGGTCCGGTTCACGACGATCACGTCGGTCGCACCGGCCTCGGCCAAGGCCAGAATGACGGCCCGGGCTGCGCCTCCGGCCCCGACAACCAGGCACTTCTTTCCTCGGGGCTCAAATCCGTCACCGTGTCGGAGCGCGGCGACGAATCCCTCGCCGTCCGTGTTGGACCCCACCAGCTCACCCGATACCAGGGTGACGCAGTTGACGGCAGCCAGACGGGCGGCCACCGGGGTTGTCCGGTCCACCAGCATCGCAACCTCGTCCTTGTGAGGCATGGTCACCGACAGCCCGGCGATACCCAGCGCGCGCATGCCGGACAGCGCGCCCGGGGCCTGACCGGCGGCTACGGGGAAGCCCACCGACACCCAGTCCAAGCCCATCTCGACGAAGGCGGTGTTGTGGAGGAGCGGTGAGAGGGAGTGGTCGACAGGGTCGCCGATGACCCCGACCACCGTGGTGGCGGCCGAGACTCTGACGGACTCAGGCATGAAAGGACTCGGGCATAAAGGACTCTGGCATTGAGGACTCGGGCGTGGAGGTCAAGAACGGTCCGATGGCCTACTGCAGTCCACGACGCCGGGCCAACGCCTGGTTGGCGCGCTGCTGGGCCTCGGTGGTGGCAAAGGACTCGGTGCCGTCCCTCTGGGTCACCACGTAGTAGCGCCAGGAACCTTTGGAAGGGTTGAGCGCCGCTTGCAGGGCAGCCGACGATGGGGAGCTGATCGGGGTGGGGGTCAGCCCCTTGTTGACGAACGTGTTGTACGGGGTGACCAACTGCTCGTCCTGCGGGCTCACTGCTCCCCCGTCGCGCTGCTCGGCGTAGCGCAAGGTCGCGGCTGACTCCAGTGGCACCCCGGCGGCCAGGCGGTTGTAGATAACGCGGGCGACCAGCGCCATGTTCTTCGGGATAACCGCCTCTTCCTGCACGATCGAAGCCACCGTGATCACCTCGTAGGGGGTTCGGCCCACCTTCTCCGCACTGGCGGCCAGCCCAACCGACGTGGCCATCTGGTTGAATCGATCGATCATCTGGATCAGCAGCTGCGTGTCCGTCTCGCCGGGCATCACTTGGTAAGTACCCGCTCCCAGCAGCCCATCGAGGCTGATCGAGCCTGGGGGCGACCACGGCGAGTGCAAGGTACCACCCGTGGCCAAGGCCAGGAATGCGGAGGCGTCGTGGCCGGGAAGCCGTGCCACCTGCCGGCTCACCTGCTCGACCGACGATCCCGGAGGCAGCTGGAGCAACAGGACGTTGGGCCCGAGCTCCAGATTGCTCTTGACCGACGCGAAGCTCTCGCCTTGATGGAACACGTAGGTGCCCGTGGCGATGCTCGGGCTGCCGTGCAGGAGCAGCCAAGCCCGGAGTGCGAGCGAGCTCCCGACCACCTTCTTCTTCTGAAGCTCGGACGTCACCGTGGCCATGCCCTCGCCCTGGTGAACGTGGACGATTACCGGGGGCCCTCCGGTGATTCCCTTGTTCCCCTGATGGTCGATCCAGAACACGCCGGCGCCCCCAATGGCGATAACGATGACCGCAACCGAGATGCCCAAGGTCCGCCATGGATGGCGACCGACGGCAGAGCGGCGGCCGCCCAGCACCGTATCGGGGCCCTGGATCGCTCCAGGGGCCGCCTCCTCTGGCGCTCGGGAGCCCGCAGGTTGGTCCGGCGATCCGCGGCCTACCGGCCGCTCTGGCGGTCGGGAACCGGCGAGCCGATCGGGGGCACCGTCGCCTGAGAGCACCTGAGGATCTTGCTGGAGCCGGGACAGGCCTGAGCGGGATGCACTAGGGGCGGACTCGGATTCACCGCCGGGCCGGGGAGGTGGGTCCCGCTCGGTCAACGATCAGGACCGGAGGAACGACGGCCGTCGAGCCAGGCCTGGAGCAGCACGGCGGCGGCGCTTCGGTCCACCACCGAACGCCGTTGACGGGAGGACTTCCCCGTTTCGGCCAGCGCCGCGTGGGCGCTCACGGTGGTCAATCGCTCGTCGAACAGCTCCACCTCGACCCCCTCTGGCTCGAGCAACGCTGCGAGATCGGCAGCCTCTGCTTCGGCCGCCCTGGCGGCCGTCCCCTTCTCGCCCCCCAGTGACAAGGGTAGGCCGATCACCACCACCCCGGCTTCGGCCTCGAGCACCAGGGACACCAGCGCCCGACGGTCGGCGGCGGCATCCTTGGTTCGCAACACCGTCGTTCGCGGCGACGCCAGCGTGCCCGCAGAGTCGCTGACCGCCACTCCGATCCGGCGGGATCCCAGGTCGATGCCCACAGCTCGTATCCCGCGCGCGGCACCAGTTCCCTCTCCCGGTGCCGGTGTGGCAATCACCTGCGCTCCCCGTCACCCACCTGAGAGGGCGCGACGTGCCTCTTCGAGGGCGTTGTCGATGCCAGCCACATCCTTACCGCCGGCCACCGCCACCTCGGGCGACCCGCCGCCTCCCCCGCCGAGCAGGGGCGCCACCCGCTTCACCAGGTCGCCGGCATGGACGCCGTCTGCGACCTCGGCCGCGGCCACGACCGAGGCGCGGGTGCCGTCCGGGCTCCCACCGAGCACGACGGCGCGCAGCGATCCTGACTTCCTGGCGTTCTGGGCCAGGTCACGGAGCAGGTCCGGGCTGAGGCCGTCGCGGCGAGCCACCACCACGCCATCGGCGGCACTGGCCACCAGCTTGGCTGCCTCGGCGACGAGGTCCTTGCTCTGCGCCTGCTCCAGGGCCTTGTCCGCCGCCCGCTGGCGCTCCATCAAGCGCTCGATCGCTTCGGGGACGCTCTCGGGCTCGGTCCGCAACAAAGCCGCCGCTTCGGCCAGCACCCGATCTCGCTCCACGCTGCGTTGGAGCGAGGCAGTACCGGATACGGCCTCAATGCGCCGCTTGTTGGACCCGATCGAGGACTCGGAGACGATGGTGATGGGCCCGATCATTCCCAGTGCGGCCACATGGGTGCCCCCGCACAGCTCGGTGGAGTGCTCGCCGGCCCGCACCACCCGCACCACTTCGCCGTACTTGTCACCGAAGAAGGCCAATGCCCCCATGGCGTCCGCCTCGGCCTTCGTCGTCTCGATCACCGTGACCGGTGCGTCGCTCAGGACGTCCATGTTGGCCATCGAGGCCACGGCAGCCAGCTCCTCGGGTCCTACCGGGGCGTTGTGGCTGAAGTCGAAGCGCAGGTGGTCCGGTGCTACCAAGGAGCTCTGCTGGCGGACATGGTCGCCCAGCACCGTCCGCAAGCCCGCATGCAAGAGGTGGGTGGCAGTGTGGTTTCGACGCAGCGAATCGCGGCGAACGGCATCGATGGTGGCCAAGGCCTCCTGGTCGGCGAAGATCTCCCCGGTGATCCTGGCCCGGTGGGCGGTCAGGCCCGGTACTGCGGCCACCGTGTCGTAGACGAGGGCGGTGCCCGTCTCGGTGACGATCGTTCCCGTGTCGCCCATCTGGCCGCCACCCTCGGCGTAGAACGGGGTCCGGTCTAAGAAGATCTCTGCCTGCCCGGCGTGCTCGGGGTCGGGATCAGCAAGCACGGCGACGACCCGCGCCGGCGTCGAGTAGCCATCCGGGGAGTTGCCGACGAACAGGGTCTGCCCTTCAGCGTCGAGCACGGCGCGGTAGGCGGCCTCGCCGGCATCGACACGACCGGCACGAGCGGCGGCGCGAGCCAAGCGACGCTGCTCGTCCATGGCCTCCTCGAACCCGACCAGGTCGACGGTGACCCCTGCCTCTTCGGCCATCTCGACGGTGAGCTCCACTGGGAATCCATACGTGTCGTGAAGGCGGAAGGCCACATCGCCGGGAAGCGTGACCGCACCAGATGCCAGCTCCTCTTCGAGGATGGCCGAGCCAGCGGCCAGGGTACGGAGGAACCCCTCTTCCTCCCGCCCGACCACATCGGTGACCAAACGGTGGTTCTCGGCCAGCTTTGGGTAGGCCGCACCGAGGACGCCGACGGCGGCATCGACCAATCGCGGTGTGATCACATCGCTCACGCCGAGCTGGCGGGCTCGACGCACGGCGCGGCGGATGACGCGGCGCAGCACGTAGCCGCGGCCTTCGTTGGAGGGAAGCACCCCATCGGCAACCAGCATGGACATGGCCCGACCGTGATCAGCCATGATCCGGAGGCCGACGTCCTGGCGCTCGTCGGCGCCGTAGGTCCGCCCGGTGATCGACTGGGCAGCGTCGATCATGGGCACGAAAAGATCGGTGTCGAAGATGGAGTCGAAGCCCTGGACGATGGGCAGGATCCGCTCGAGTCCGGCTCCCGTGTCGATGCTCGGACGCGGCAGCTTTTCGGTCCTTCCGTCCGGCAGCTGGTTGAGCTGCATGAAGACCAGGTTCCACAGCTCGACGAAACGCTCTTCGCCGCCATGGGCCGGTCCCCCCGGGGGCCCGTACCGCTCCCCCTTGTCGAAGAAGATCTCCGAGCTCGGGCCACATGGGCCGGTGTCCCCCATCCGCCAGAAGTTGTCCTCCCCCAACCGCTGGATGCGATCGCGCGGCACGCCCACGGAATCGGCCCAGATCTGCTCAGCCTCGTCATCGGTCTCGTGCACCGTGATCCACAGACGATCCCCGTCAATACCCAGCACTTCGGTCACCAGTTCCCAGGCGAAGGGGATGGCCTCGGCCTTGAAGTAGTCGCCGAAGCTGAAGTTACCCAGCATCTCGAAGAAGGTGCAGTGGCGCTGGGTGCTGCCGACGATATCGATGTCGACCGTACGGAAGCACTTCTGCACCGACGTGGCGCGGGACCAGGGGGCGGGTTCGTCGCCAACGAAGAACGGCTTGAAGGGGACCATGCCGGCAATGGTGAAAAGGACGGTCGGGTCGTTGGGAATGAGGCTGGCCGACGGCACCGCGGTGTGGCCGCGGTCGATGAAGAACTTGGTGAAAGAATTGCGAAGCTGGTTGGCGTCCATCGCCGAGCCGGGGGTCACGAGGTGAAAGTTTACTTGCCCAGGTGGGAGGACGATTTCCCGCTGCGCTCGACCGGTCGCCGTCGTGTCGCCCTCTTCGTCTGTCGCCGGGACGCCCACGCTTCGCGTGCTGAAGGTGCTGAGCCGCTCGAACCCGACGAGAACGACGAGTCCGACGAATCACCGCTCTGGGAGAGTCGTTTCGATGTGACGCCGATGACCCCTATGGAGTCGGCAGTGGTCACGGGACGCATGAC
>DASXMT010000264.1:0-3214 GCA_036495505.1 Acidimicrobiales bacterium
CTTAATCAGTCGAATACGTCGGGTTGAATGGATAGCGACATAAGAAATTGATAACGAAGAGAGCCATGGTTGACAACTGAAATCTTTGTGAACCACAGGTGACGAATCCCGGCGGCTCGCCGGTCTACCCCTTTGCCGGCCAGGCCGGCGGCGGGTGTGGGGCATCAGATGCCGTAGACGCGCTCAGCGTTGGTGGCGAACACCGCCCGCGCTCGGCCGGGGTCAGCTCAAGTGGAGCAGTACCACATCGGCGCCGCCCTTCACCCCCACATCCAGTGGTGGGAAGCCATGGACGTACCCCGCAAAGAGATCCAGTTCGTCGAGGTCGCCGAACTCGTGCTCACCTCGCTCGTCTGCGAGGACCTGGCCCACAATGACGAGATCGCGCAGCTCATCCGGTCCGTCGGCCCGACGATGGTCATGAACCTGCTGCTGGACGGTCCGCAGCTCACTTCCCGCTGGACGGCCCGATACGCGAGCGTCCTGGCAGACGATCCGGGGTCAGCCGTGCTCACGTTGACCTCGTACGGCATGGTGGAGCGCTCGCGGCCCCACGGCCGGGATGCCTCTCGGGTGATCGCGCTCTGGAAGGACCCTACCCGGGGGGTCGGCGAGATTCCTCTCGAGCCCGGCGCGCATGGCGTCCTGCTTACAGTCTGCATGGACCGCGCCACCCGGTACAGCGCCGACCTCCGCCGGCCGATCGACAACAGCACCTCCTGCTACAACGTGGCCGTCCACCAAGTCCGAGCCTCGAGCGCCGGCTCAGGAGCACCACGGTCATCGTCCACTACGCCGACCACGCCCGTGCTGGAGCTCGACGAGCTCACTGTCCTCACGGCCTGGGCAGAGGGAGTTTCGGAAGCCGCGGCACACGCACCCGAGCACCTCGACCTGTTATTGGCCGCGGCGGGCGCAGGCGCGACATGGCGAGCCGAGCTTGGCCTCCCGGAGCCATCCTCGCCACTTGCCGACGCGATCGAATCGCTCGGCCGAATAGCTCGAGCAGCGCCGCGAGAGGCTGGCACACCGTTATTCGACGCCATGCTCACGGCAGCCAACGAGGATCACCCTGGGGAAGGAACGCTCGACGGAGTGGTACGGCGGGCGCTGCTCTCCATGCTCGAGGAACGGCGTACCAGGCAACCAACCGAAGCCAGGGACCCGCGCTGACTCGGTTACTCAGCCTTGCTCATGTTCCGCTGCAGAAATCTCGCCCGTAGCCTTCAAGGGCCCGAGTACTCGATGCTGCTGTCCTGCTCGGACCGCCGGAGAGCTCCGTTCAACTCGGTTCCTTAGAGACTGCGCTCAATGCCCGGACTGCATCGCCTGGTAGTTCGAGGTCGAATCCGACCATGTTCTGCTCGTACTGTTCGAACGTGCGCGGACCGATGATCACCGAGGTGACGTGACGGCGTCCCAACACCCAGGCCAATGCCACCGCCGTTGACGTGGTTCCAAGGCCGCTAGCGATCTCGGCCACCTTCTCGGCGATATCGAGATGCCGGGTAGTGATCCCCTGCGCCGTGAGAACGGTCCGCCTGGCGAACCGGGTGTCAGCCGCCGGTACGCGGTCACGGCTGTATTTGCCAGTCAGTACCCCGCCACCGAGTGGGCTGTACACCATGGTCCCCAGCCCGTGGCGACCACACGCTGGCAGCACGTCGGCTTCGATATCGCGGGCCAGCAACGAGTAGGGGGGCTGCAAACTCACGAGCGGGGTGCCGGCGATACGCTGCGCAGCCCACTGCGCCTCGACGATCCGGCTCCCCGAGAAGTTCGAGCATCCGAGATAGCGAACCTTGCCGGAGCGAACGAAACCATCGAGAGTTGCAATGGTCTCCTCAATCGGGGTGTCCCGGTCAGGGAAATGGCACTGGTACAAGTCGATGTAGTCGGTGTCCAGCCTGCGCAAGCTGGCCTCCAGCGCCCGGGTCAGATGCACGCGAGATAGCCCAAGGTCGTTCGGGCCGGGCCCCTGTCGATTCCCGGCCTTGGTGGCCAGCACCACCGAATCGCGGCGATTCTTCACCGCCCGGCCTACGACCTCTTCGGACTGACCTCCAGTGTAGATGTCCGCTGTATCGACAAAATTGTGGCCCGCGTCCAAGAACGCGTCGATCATCCGTGCGGCCTCCACCTCGTCGCACGGGGCACCCGGCCCGTAGCCGAACATCATCGCCCCCAGACACGCCCTCGAAACCTTCAGCCCCGACCGGCCCATCGTCACGTACGCAGCCAACGCATAGCCTCCCAGCTGACCGAGCGATCGTTCGCGCGCTACATCGCAAGCATGATACGTCCCCGTCGACTCGGACCCGACCTCTTCGGCGTTCCGAGCTGGTATCGCTGCAGGTGGGGAATTACTCCGGCGCTCATATACAAGGAGTCCTCACCCCCCAAGGGACGACTCCTTGGCCACCTCGCAGCGCCAACATCACGATGGACGCAGGGAGGCCACATACGTGTTCAGCGTCACCGGCTTCGCCGACCACCCGACGGCCCTCGGGCACCGCGTGATAGCCCAAATGATTGGACTCGACGTACTGCCGATTCAGGTACGTCAAATTCAGCCAGGATTGGTCCAGCCTGGTGTGGTCCCTCGGCCGTGGAAGCTCATGGACGGAGAAACAACTCGACGTCTGCGGCGAACTCCTCGTGATGCTGGAACAAGAAGCCGTGCGCAGAGTCCGGATAGATCTTGAGTCTGGCATCGGGCAGCAATCCAGCAAGGAGATACGAGTACCGGGGAAGGATCATCGGGTCACTGTCGCCGTTGGCCACAAAGACTGGTATTTGGATGGCCCCCACCCGCTCCAGAAGGCCACCGTTGGGTATACCCCACTCACAGACGGCGTCGTACTGTGCGACGCGGCACTCCCAACTGGTCGGCTCGTCTCGGTTCTCGGTCCGCGAGAACATCCTGCCCAGGAACTCCCGCCCAGCGGTGCTGCTGGCGTCCGAGTGGGTGAAGAAGACGTCCAGGTAAGCCTCGGGACCCGGTTCCCTCGGCCCAACCTTGGCAATGACGTCCCGGGCCCATCCGTGCATCCCGGCCGCCCCCTTGGGTGCCGAGGAAGCCAGCACCATCCGGTTGACCGCGGTGGGGCGGGTGAGAACGATCTCTTGGGCGACGAAGCTCCCTATCGAGAATCCCAGAAGGTCGATCGTGTCCAGGCCCACGGCGTCCAGGAAGGCAAGGGCACTTTTGGCC
>DASXMT010000265.1:0-2197 GCA_036495505.1 Acidimicrobiales bacterium
GGCGCTTCGGCGAGTGACCGTACTGCTCCGACGATCGGCTTGAGCCGTCCGTCCCTGAGCCGCTCGGCGAGGTCCGCGAGCCGGGAACGGTCGGGTTCGACGACGAAGAAGATAGCGCGCCCGTCCTTGGCTTGGACCGAGGGCACGCTGGCGACGGTGACGAGCGTGCCACCGGCGCGCACCAGCGCAGTCGAGCGGTGGAGGATCTCGCCACCAATCACGTCGAACACCACGTCGACCTCGCCGGCGTCTTCCAGCTTGTCGGCCTGCAAGTCCAAGAAGGCTTCCACTCCCAAGCCGAGGGCTGTGTCGCGGTCAGCAGCCCGGCCGGTGCCGATCACTCGGGCTCCCACCTCCCGGGCGAGCTGCACGGCGATCGAACCAACACCGCCTGCGGCGCCGTGGATCAGGACGGTCTGGCCTGTCGTGAGGCGAGCGTGGTCGATCAGCCCCTGCCATGCCGTCAGCCCGGAGATCGGCAGAGCAGCGGCCACAGTGTGGTCGACGTCAGCCGGAAGGGGGGCGAGGTTGCGGGCCTCCACCGCGGTGTACTCGGCCAAGGTGCCGTTGCGGGCCCAGTCGGTCAGTCCGAACACCCGCTGGCCAACGGTGAGGCCGGTGGTTCCGTAGCCCAACTCGACGACGACTCCCGACAGCTCGTGGCCGAGCACGCTCGGCGTCCGGTCATGCCCGGCGCGGTCGGCCCATGTTGTCGGCCAGTCCAGCTCGCCGGGGGTGAACCCCCCGGCATGGACTTGCACGATGACATCGTTCTGGCCGGCGTGAGGGTAGGGCATGTCCGTCAGGGAGATTCCACCGACACCGGCCTCGCGATCTCGGACCGTGATGGCTCGCATGACAGCTCCTTGGGGGGATCGGGGTGTCCGGTGGCAGAGTCTCAACCCTAAACCCCAGGCCAACAAGACGTTGGCGGTAGGTCACGCCATAGGGGTGCTCGATTGCCTGGTGGTTTGGTGCCGGGCCGTCCCGACCATGCACCGGTTGGCGGGTCCGTCGGGCGAGGTCAGAGGCTTTGGGTGAGGCCACCGTCGATTATGTAGTCAGCACCGGTCACGTTGGCGCTTCGATCGCTGGCTAGAAAGACGATGAGGTCGGCCACTTCTTGTGGCGTGGTGAACCTGCCGGTGGCGGTGTCGCGTACTGCGTGTTGTTGGTAGTCGGTCGGGTTTCCACCCAGCGTGTTTGACAACGTCGAGGCGACGCCCTGGTTCCCGAGCCACAGGTCGGTGGCTACAGGTCCGGGACTTACGGTGTTGACGCGTATCCCGTTTGGCCCGACTTCTTTTGAGAGTGATTTGGAGTAGTTCACGAGTGCAGCCTTTGCTGCGCTGTAGTCGATGACGAGCGGGTCGGGCAGCGACGCATTGACTGAGGCGGTGTTCACTATCGAACCCCGCCCGGCTCCGATCATGGAGGGCAGGGCCGCGCGGGCGGTCCGAACGGCAGCCATGAGCGTGAGGTTTAGTGAGTTGGCCCATTGCTCGTCGGTAACGGATCCCGATCCGCCGACCCGGGGTGTCACCGCGCCGGCGTTGTTGATGAGGATGTCGATTGGCCCTCCATCCAGAGCGATCTGGATGAGCTGGCTGGGGCCGGTCGCAGATGCCAGGTCGACTTGAACATCTGATGCTTGCCCCGAAGCGACCAGTTGTTCCAGGTCCTCGGAGGTTTCGCGTGATCCTGCGATGATAGAGACGCCCTCGGCCACGAGCGTACGTGCCACTGTTAGGCCGATTCCCCTACTTGCGCCGGTCACTACTGCCCGCTTCCCCGCCAGCCCGAGATCCATGGTGGTGCTCCCTTCAGTGCTCGGTTAGTCCAGAGCCCATTGTTGCCGAGCCATTCGAGAACCGCCGCACCGACGGCCTTCGAGCCGCTATCGATTGTCAACGAATGGCCTCGTCCTTCGAACTGCTTGAGTTCGGTCACGGCTGTCGAATCTCGGTCCTCCTTGAGCGTCCATCGAACGGCTGCCTCAGGGATCGTATGATCGCCTGTTCCCGAGACGCGCACGGTTACCACCTGACCGCATGCGAACAAAAAGCGGATACTGGGCCGCCCGTATCAGGGGTCTATGGGCAGTCCTGTTGGAGGGCCTCCAGTTCCAAGTTGGCTAGCACCTGCTGGCCGGCGGCGTTTGGGTGGACTCCCAGCCCGTAGTGGCTGTGGTCGATGT
>DASXMT010000266.1:0-12786 GCA_036495505.1 Acidimicrobiales bacterium
GGCTGATCGCCTCGGGCGTTCGGCTACCGGGCTCCTCACATCGCCGTCGGACCCACGTGGCACCCGGTCAACCGCAGAAAGATAACCGGACCGTAACGAATACGTCGTTCACCGCCCTGCCGGCCACGTCATCGGCCCAGACCGACGTGGCCGAGCAGACCGTCCTCGATGCCCTGGCCGGCACGCTCGACGTCGGGACCGACTGCCCCCTCTCCACGACCAACACCCTTCCCACGCAGGAGGTCCTTCCCGACTGGCCCCCGCTGCCCCGCTGAGGGGTGCTAGCCAAGCGTGTTCGCCGTTTTCCCGAGTTGCTCGAGGACGGATCGGAGCTCTGCTGTCAGCTCCCGCACGATCTGGCCGGCGGGACGGTCGCGGGCCAGACGGAAGCCCTGACCCGCCCACAGGTGCAGCGTTTCGGGATCGCCCTGGTCGGCGGCCGCCCGTCGCAGTGCCTTGGTGGCGTTGTTGATCTCGGGATAGGCCACGGGAGCATCGGGGTGGTCGGTCATGAACCGATTGAGCAGCCCACGGGCTCGCCGGCCGCTGAAGGCCCGCGTCACGTCGGTGGTGGTGAAGCGGGGGTCGACCAGTGCTGCTTTATGCGTGATGCTGGCGCCGCTTTCCGGACTGCGCAGAAAGGCGGTGCCCAACGCTGCAGCCGTTGCTCCGGCGGCCAGGACGGCGGCCACGTCCCGACCCTCCATGATCCCGCCGGCGGCGATGAAAGGGAGGTCCACCGACGAACGCACCGCACCCATGAGGGCCAGCAATCCGTGATCGTCCTCCGTTCCCACCGGGTCGCCGAACGATCCGCGGTGACCACCCGCTTCGATCCCTTGCAGGGCCAGCCCGTCCGCTCCGGCATCGGCGGCAAGCGCTGCCTCCGAGGGCGTCGTGACCGTCACCACCACCACCGATCCAACTCGCCGCAGATCGCCGATCTCCTCTCCGGTCGGGCACCCGAACGTGAAGCTGACGACGGGCACCGGATCGGTTCGGAGCACTTCGAGCTTGGCCGCCCAGTCGTCGTCTTCCCAGAGGGCGCTCCCGATCTCGACGCGGAGCCGTCCCGCTTCGTGCTCGAGGCCGGCCAGGTACTCAGCCACCGCTCGCGGGTCGGCCACCGATGGCCGGGGCACGAAGACGTTCACCCCGAAGGGTTCGGAGGTGAGCCGCCTGGTGTCGTCGATCTCCGACTGCAACTGCTGGGCGGTCTTGTAGCCGGCGGCCAAAAAGCCGAGGCCTCCTTCCTCGCTCACCGCAGCAGCCAGCTCCGGGCGGCTGGCACCCCCGGCCATGGGGGCCTGGACGACCGGAACCCGCATCAGATCAGCCAAGCGGTTCAGCGCCGCACCTCCCACGAGTCATCGGTGACCTCTGCCTCTCGCCATGCTCATGATCGCGCAGCCGACGGGATGACGATCGCCGACGGTTGCCCACCAATCTTGACCGCCTTGCCCCGGTGACCGGTGGCCACGTCGACGGGAACGACGGTTCCGTTGTCGGTACAGACCCACGCCATCGAACCGCGGTTGGCCAGGGCGACGGCGGTGGCCCCCGCTCCTACCTCAACGGGCGCCTTCGCCAGCAGGGTGGTCAGGGCGATGGGCGTCAGGACGTCCCCGCCGCTCACGTACGCGGTCTGGGTCCCCGGTTGCATGGCGATCCCGGTTGGGTTGCCATCTACAGCAATGGCCGGCGACGCCGTCATCGACGACAAGACGATGGGGGTGACCGCGCCGGCCTGGAAGTCGGCCACGAGTGCCGTCTGGCTGTCGGGTGTCACCGCCACGGCCACGGGCTGAGGTCCGGCGGGGATCGGGGCGCCGGCACGGAGAGCGGGTAGCGAGATGGGCGTCACCGTGTTGTCGCCGAAGTTGGCCACCAGAGCCACCGATCCGTTTGGAGCGATGGCGATGGCTGTCGGTTGGCTCCCGACCGGTATGGGCGTTCCCGTCCGCAGCGAAGGCAGCGAGATCGGCGTCACCGTGTTGTCGCCGAAGTTGGCCACCAGCGCCAGCTTGCCGTTGGGGGCCACGGCAACGGCATCTGGCTCCAGCCCGACGTTCGCTGAAGCGATCACGCCCCGAGTCGAGGTGTCGAGCATGGTCACCTTGTCCTGCCCCTCGGCGGTAACCAGGAGCTGCGCTCCGTCGGGGGAGGCGGCGAAGGCTGACGGCAGGGTCCCCGCGGTGACGGGCGGCAACGAGGTCCCGGTTGCCGTGTCGACGACGGCCACCGTGCTTCCAGGGTCGGCTCTGTTGGCCAGGTTGGCTACATAGGCGATCGACCCGGTTTGCTCGGCCGCCGATGCCCCGGACGTGCAGCCGGCCAGGACGGCGGCGGTGGACAGGACCAGGATGGGGAGCGCCCAGGCGCGGCGCGAGGGATGGGTCCGGGTACCAGGCACCGGGAGATCGTAGGCGCGGTGACGAGACCCGGTGCGGGCGGGGTGCCTAGCCGCGGGCGCACGAGGCGCCGAGCTCACGATTGGCACCTCGCCAACCGGGCAGCTCGGTCCGGTGGAAGAAATCGCCTGTCTGCTTGTCCTGGTCGTAGGGAACAGGGGCGGGCTTGCCCTCGGCCAGCTCGGCTACCGCGGCGACGAGCACGTCGATCTCGTCGCCCGAGGTTCCCAGTCCGGCGCTGGCCCGCACTGCACCGGGCATGGTGCGGTGATCACCATGGAGCACCTGGTCCCGATAGGTGTGGACGGCGTCGCCGTCCAACCTGAGCAACCGGATGAGATAGGGATGGGCACAGAAGCAACCGTGACGGACGGCAATACCCCATTCGGCGCTGAGCCGGGCCGCCACCAGCGCATGGTGCATCCCGGCGACGGTGAAGGCGGCCACGGCCAGCGTGGATTCGCCACTCTCCAGGCCGGGCCCGAGGAGGGTGACCCCGCGGATGTCTGAGAGGCCTTGTCGCAGGCGGAACCCGAGCGCGGTCTCGTGCTCGATGATCCGCTCCCAGCCGATGGCCCTCAGCTCGTCGATCGCTCCGTGGAGGGCTACCGCTCCCACGACGTTGGGCGAGCCGGCCTCCTCCCGGTCGGGGGGCGCCGTCCAGATCACCTCGTCCAGATCGACCAGGTCCACCGCTCCCCCTCCGGCCAGGAATGGGTCGCCTTCGGCAAAGGTCGAGCGCCGCCCGACCAGGGCGCCCGACCCGAACGGGGCATAGAGCTTGTGGCCGCTGAAGGAAAGGAAGTCGGCCGCTTCGGGCAGCGGTCGATGGGGGGCCAGTTGGGCGGCGTCGAGCGCTACCGGGATCCCCCGCTGGTGGGCGGCGTCGATGATCGCGTCGATGGGCGGGAGCCATCCGGTGACGTTGGACGCGGCGGTGATGGCCAAAAGCGAGGGATGTCGTCCCATATCGAGAGCTGCGGTGACGTCGTCGACCGTGAAGGTGCCGGTGGGCCCGCACTCCACATAGCGACGCTCCGCCACTCGGCCCCAGGGCAGCAGGTTGGCGTGGTGCTCCATCACGGTGGTCACCACTACGTCGTCGGGGGCGAATTGCAGGCGATAGGCCAGGTGGTTGATGGCCTCGGTGGTGTTCCGGCACAGCACGGCGACGTCGTCACCGTCGGGGTCCCGGCCGGCGAACCGGAGCACGGCGAGTCGAGCATCCTCGTAGGCGGCCGTGGCCCGCCGGGATCGGAAGCCCGCACCCCGGTGGACGCTCGAGTACCAGGGAAGGAATTGCGACACGCGGTCGGCCGCCGCCGGGAGGGCCTGGGTGGACGCAGCCTGATCGAGCTCGGTGGCCGGACGTTCGGTCCCATCGAGACATGGCACCGTCTGACCCGTTCCGATCAAGGTAGCCAACGGGGCCAGTGCATCTGCCTGGTGCGTTCCCTCGTCCCGAGGAAGTGCCGATGAGGGATCCACGGGCCCACCCTACGGCCGGGTCGGGGACCTCCGGGTACGATCGGCCCCATGGAGACAGAGACCGGAACCGAACGAGACGTGGGCCCACTGACCGGCCCGGTGATCGATGGCGGTGTGGGATCGGACGACGTCCAGGAGGCCACCCCGGTGGAGCCGGCCGATGTCGACATGGTCGAGGCGCTGCTCGACCAGGTGGATGCCGCGCTCGCCCGGCTCGACGACGGCAGCTACGGACGCTGTCAGAGCTGCGGGACGATCATCGCCGACGAGTGGCTGGCGCAGATCCCGACGGCACGGACGTGCGAGGCATGCGTGGTGCCCGTGCCCGTCGCCGGCTAACCGAACCGGAGTGCCTGCAGTCGCCGGTTCACTCGGCGCGGTCATGTGGCCAACAACGATTGGCGGCGGTCCTGCAAGAAGCCACGTTCCTTCTCATTCTCGGTACGAGCGATGGCAGCCTCGTACGCGGCAATGGCCTCATTCGGCCGATCCAGGCGTCGCAATAGGTCGGCGCGAATGGCATGGAACAGGTAGTAACGGTCGAGCTCGAGTCCATCGACCAGAGCGAGGGCTACATCCGGCCCGTCCAGCTCGGCGACAGCCACCGCTCGGTTGAGAGACACGACCGGGCTCGGATCGAAGACCAGCAGCTGGTCGTAGAGCTGGACGATCTGGCTCCATTCGGTCGCCGCCGCGGCTGGGGCATCGCTGTGAACAGCGTTGATGGCAGCTTGGATCTGGTAGGGACCGGGTTGGTTGCGTATAACGCAGCGCCGGGCGATGCTTCGGCCCTCGTCGATGAGGTTCTGATCCCACCGACTGCGGTCCTGGTCGGCCAGCAGCACGAGGTCACCGTCGGGAGACGTGCGCGCCGCGTGACGGGCATGGATCAGCAACATGAGCGCCAGCAGGCCCATGACCTCGGCTTCGTCGGGCATGAGCTCGGCCAGCAACCGCCCCATGCGGATGGCTTCTCCGCAGAGGTCCTCCCGCGTGAGGCGGGAGCCAGCACTCGCCGTGTACCCCTCGTTGAAGACCAGATAGACGACGGCGAGCACCGAGCGGAGCCGACCGGGCAGGTCGGCTCCGCTCGGCAACCGGAACGGGATTCCCGCGTCCCTGATCTTTCCTTTGGCCCGTACCAACCGCTGGGCCATGGTCGGTTCGGGCACCAGGAAGGCCTTGGCTATCTCGGCCGTGGTCAGCCCTCCGAGGAGCCGGAGGGTGAGGGCCACCCTTGCAGCCTGCCCGAGAGCGGGATGGCAGCAGGTGAAGATCAAGCGCAAGCGGTCATCGGGCACAGCGCCCTCCTCTTCGGGCTCAGCCCTCTCGTTTCCGGCCAGCAACAGGGCCTCTCGAGCCCGTTGATCATGGGTCGCAGCTCGACGGAGCCGATCGATGGCCCGGCGACGCGCCGTGACGATGATCCAGCCCGACGGACTCGGTGGCAGACCATCGGCCGGCCAACGCAGCGCGGCCACCTCGAACGCGTCCTGGACCGCTTCTTCGGCCAGATCGATGTCGCCGAAGGCGCGGACCAATACGGCCACAACTCGCCCGTGCTCTTCCCGGAACACCGCATCGATCTCGCGGCCAGACGCGAGGGACATGCCGAATCCTCCTAGTGGACGTCGGCGCCACTTTGGAACGGGCGCACCTCGATCGGAAGCGTGGTCGCCTCGGCCAGTCTGGTGGCCCATCGCAGTGCCGCGTCGAGGTCGTCAGCGTTGATGATGGTCAGGCCCCCCAGATGCTCCTTACCCTCGACGTACGGGCCGTCGGTCAAAAGCGGCTCACCATCTTGCACCCGCACCACCGTGGCCGTGGTCTGGGGAAACAGGCCGTCGGCAAAGACCCAAGCGCCGGCTGCTTGCATCTCCTGGTTCAAGACGGCCAGGTCACGGCCGATTCGTTCCAGGTCCGCTTCGGGTGGGGGTGGACCGTCGGGTTGGTACACGCTGAGTAGGTACTGCTTCATGGGGCACTCCTCGTTACGGGGCTCGACACGGTGCCGAGCCGTCACCCTCTATACGAATGACATCTGACCAGATCGACACGTTTGGCCATCGAGATGAGAGTTCAGGGCCGGGTCGTGGGCGTTGTCCGTGACGTCCCGAGAAACCAGCCGTTGTCCGTGCCGTCCCGAGAAACCAGAATGGACCTGTGGACGCATCACCGTTGAGAGAGGACCTGATCGACCTGTCGGACTACGTATGGCGGCGCTTGGTCGACCGTCTGGAGGGATTGACCGACGAAGAGTATTTGTGGGAACCGGTCCCGGGCTGCTGGTCCATCCATCCGAGGCCGGACGGTCTGTGGACGTGGGACTTCACCTGGCCGGAGCCGGACCCACCGCCCATCACCACCATCGCCTGGCGGTTGGTCCATGTCACGGTCAACGACGACCGATTTCGGCCGTGGCTCGGTCTCGGCCCGCACCTACATCGTCCACACCGGACGGTGCCGCCCACCGCTGAGGCGGCGGTCAAGGAGGTCGCGGCCACGCGAGCCGAGCGACGCGAGGACCTCATCGAGACCACCGATCACCAACTAGGGGAGCAGATCGGCCCTCTTGGTGGCCCCTACGCCGAGCGCACGAGGGTCTCTTGGGTGCTGCACGTCCTCGACGAAGTGATCCACCACGGCGCCGAAGTAGGTCTCCTGCGGGATCTCTATCGGGAGCGGTATCGCCACGCCTGACCGCGCCGCTGACCTCGCGAAATGAGCAGCTCGGCCCGGGACGGACTGGCCCGGCCGCATGCGGCGCTGGCGGTCGCGCCGACCCCCTCACGGGCCAGAGGCGCTGCAAGATGGCTCCACCGCGGGTCAGAACGGTGGAGCCACCCCTTCCAGTTGTTGTTCTACTTTTTGGTCTCCCAGAAGATCGTGGCGATCTCGTCGATCTGGTCGAGGAGGCGCTGCCCGACGGCGGGGTCGTTCGCCTTCTTGACCTCGCCGGCCGTCTTGGTGGCTTGCCAGAACAGGTTGTGGAGCTGGGGATACTTCTCCACGTGCTCGGGCTTGAAGTAGTCGGTCCACAGCACCCACAGGTGATGCTTCACCAGGTCGGCGCGCTCTTCTTTGATCAAGGTGGCCCGGGTCCGGAAGACGTCGTCCGTTGAGTCGTTGAACTTGTCGATGGTGTTCTTGACCGACTCCGCCTCGATGCGGGCCTGGGCCGGGTCGTAGACACCACAGGGGAGGTCGCAGTGGGCGTGGACCATGCTGGGTGGGCTCAACCGGTCGATGGTGGCAAGCAGGCGGTCAACAGTACGCATGAGCAGGACTCCTTTGGGGCAAGGTAGGGGACGATGCTGTTGCGGGCCACCTTATCGAGCTTCATCTGACCATGGCCCAGCTCAATTCCTGTACCCGGAGACCCGTGCCCGGAATCATGGCGGCAACCGTCGTCATCGGCTTGGCCGTGGCGGCGTGTGGGGTGGTGGCCCGGGTGGAGGTTGCCGGGGCTTCGATGGCACCGGCCTTGCTGCCTGGTGACCGCCTGCTCGTGCTGCGGTGGCCCCGGCTGGTGGCTCGGTGGCCGGCGCCCGGGGAGGTGATAGCCGTACGGGACCCCCGGCAACCTGCTCGGGTCCTGGTCAAACGGGTCGGATCCGTCGACCGACTCCGGGGGACGATCGAGGTGCTGGGGGACCAGGCATCGGCCAGCACGGACAGCCGGACCTTCGGGCCCGTGCCCCGGTCGCTGGTGATGGGCAGGGCGATGTATCGCTATGCGCCCCCGGGTCGGGTCGGCAGCGGTCCCTGGTACCCGGGCTACGATCGACCCGACGGCGAACCTGCAGGCCGGTTTGGATCAGATCCCGCCGGTCCGTCGGACGCCACGGAGGGAAAGGCATGAAGGATCCGCCACGGACGGACAGCGCGCAGTTCGTCAAGGAGCTACCCGAACGGTTCAATGAGCTTGGTTCGTTCATCCGGGAACAGCGCAGCACGGCACGACTGTCCCTGCGCCGGCTCTCCGAGTTGGCAGGGATCTCCAACCCCTATCTGAGCCAGATCGAGCGGGGACTGCGTCGACCCTCGGCCGAGATCCTTCAGCAGATCGCCAAGGCGTTGCGTATCTCGGCCGAGACCCTCTACGTACAGGCCGGGATCCTGGAGAAGCCCGACGGCAATACCGATCTGGCCCGGCACATCCTGGCTGACCACAACCTCACCGAAGAGCAGAAGCAGGCGTTGATGCGCATCTACCTGTCGTTCCGCCACGAGAACGACGACGCCAACGCCGAGGCTGACGACAATTCCGGGTCGGAGGTCGTCAGCCTCCCGGGGGCTGCCGGCGAGTAGTCAGTGCCCCCCAGGTAGGCTCAGCCTCGCATGAGGCGCCTGGCCGTACTGTCCTTACACACTTCCCCCCTGGCCCAACCGGGCACCGGGGACGGCGGCGGCATGAATGTCTACGTGCGCGAGCTCTCGTCCGCGCTGGCTCGGGCCGGGGTGCGCTGCGACGTGTTCACCCGGGCGTGGTCGCCGGACCTTCCCGGATGCGTCACCGTCGAGCCCGGGTTCCGGGTACACCACGTGCCCGCGGGCCCACTGGCCCCCATGGCCAAAGAGGCGCTCCCGGCCATCGTCGACGAGTTCACCGAGGGCGTGTTGAAGCGCATGGTCGGTGCCGATGGCGCCGACGTGGGCGAGAGCCCCGCGTTCGACGCCGTCCACGCCAACTACTGGCTGAGCGGCTTGTCCGGGCATGTGATCAAGCACGAGCTGAACGTGCCCTTGGTGTCCACGTTCCACACCCTCGACCGGGTGAAGGCCGAGGCCAGCCCGGAAGAGGTGGTGGCCGACGCGGGCGGGCGCCGGGCCGAAGCCGAGGCTGCCATCATCCGGTGCTCCGACACCGTCCTGGCCTCGTGCTCGGTCGAGGCCGAGCAGATCGTCGAGCTCTACGGCGCCGACGCCTCCCGCATCCGCATCGTGGCTCCCGGCGTCGACCACGCCTTCTTCGGCCCAGGTTTTCGCCCCCAGGCCCGCCGCGCCCTGGGCTTCGCCCCCGAAGGGCCGCTGTTGTTGTTCGTCGGTCGTATCCAGCCCTTGAAGGGTGCCGACGTCGCCGTTCGGACCCTCGCCGCGCTGCACGCCGACCACCCCGACGCCCGGCTGGTGGTGGTGGGTGGCCCCAGTGGTCCCCACGGCCAGGTGGAGGTGGACCGGCTGGTAGCCCTGGTCACCGAGCTCGGCCTGGGCGGGAAGGTCGACTTCGTGCCCCCCCGTCCCCACGAGCTGCTCTCGACCTACTACCGGGCGGCTGACGTCTGCCTGGTCCCCAGCCGCTCCGAGTCGTTCGGCCTGGTGGCCCTGGAGGCCGCCGCCTGCGGCACCCCGGTGGTGGCCTCCGACGTAGGTGGCCTCCAGACCCTGGTCGATCACGGCCGCACCGGGTTCCTGGTCGAGGACCCGTCCCCGGAGTGGTTCGCGGCGTGGACCCGGCAGATCCTGGCCGAGCCCCTGTTGGCCGAGCGTCTGGGTACCGGCGCCGTCCTTCGAGCTCGCCGGTACACCTGGGCTCGCGCCGCCGGGCTGCTCCGTCAGATCTACGAGGAGCTCACCGCCGGACGCCTGGTGGAGTGTTCGTGAGTGGGGGCATACCCGAAGCGGCCGAACGCCAGGCCGTCTGCGACCGCATCGACGCCTGGTCTGAACGGGAACTGAAGGCATCGGGCGCCCTCGTGGCGGTCGATCGCCAGGAGGGTGGGGACCCGATCACCGGTGCCCCCCGCTGGTACCTCCGGCTCAAGGGCGATGAGAAGGAGTTCGTGACCGTCTGGCTGACCCTCCGCCAGCGCATGCTGCACCATGAGGCCCAGTTCATGCCCGCTCCCGAGACCAACATCGAAGAGACATGGCGGTACCTGCTCAAGCGTAACGCCGACCTGGTCGGCATGACGTTTGCCCTGGGGTTCGAGGACGCCATCTACCTGGTGGGCCGGGTACCCGCCGACCGGGTCGATGACGACGAGCTCGACCGGATCATGGGCGCCTCGTTGGCCTATACCGACGACTGCTTTCCCACGGCCATGACCCTGGGATACGAGGGCATGTACCGGCGGCGTCCACCCTCGCAGCGGTAACGGGTCCCGGGCCGGGTCGCCATCCTCTCCCCCCGAACCGGTCGTGGGCGCTGGTAGCTTCGCGGCATGACAACCCCGAAACTCCTGGTCGTGGGCGGCGGCAAGATGGGATCGGCGATGGTGGCCGGGATCCTCGGTGCCGGTTGGGCAGAAGCCGATGAGGTGGCGGTGGTCGATCCCGACGCCGGACAACGAGAGCGCCTGGCCCAGCGGCATCCCGGTCTGGTCGCCCTCGACACTCCTATCGATGCCGAGGGGGCGTTGCTCGCCGTCAAACAGGATGCGGTCAACGCCGTGTGCCGCGCCGTCGGGGCTCTCGGCGTGCCTCGGGTGCTCTCGGTGGTGGCCGGCATCAACACCGCCCGGCTCGAAGCGGTGCTGCCGCCGGGCACGGTGGTCGTCCGGGCCGTGCCCAACACCCCCGCGTTGGTGGGGGCAGGGGTGGCGGCCATGTCCGGCGGGAGCACGGCGATCAGCGCCGATCTGGACTGGGCGGAGGGCATCCTGGCTGCGGTGGGCCAGGTCGTGCGCCTGCCCGAGCGCCATCTCGACGCCGTCACCGGTCTGTCCGGCTCCGGTCCCGCCTATGTGTTCCTGGTAGCCGAAGCGATGATCGAGTCCGGGGTGCTGGCCGGCCTACCCCGGGACGTGAGCCGTGATCTGGTGGTGGGGACGCTGTCGGGATCAGCCAAGCTGCTGGCCGAAACGGGTGACGATCCTGCCGTTCTGCGGGCCGCGGTGACCTCGCCGGGCGGGACCACGGCCGCCGGACTCCGCACCCTCGAGTTCAAAGCGGTGCGCTCCGCCTTCATCGAAGCGGTGGCCGCGGCGACCGAACGGTCACGGCAATTGGGTCGCTGACCGTCTCCGACCCGCTGGCTCCGAACCGCCCGTCGGACCTGGACCGCTCCAAGCGGTTGCCTACCCGGGCTGGGGCAGGATGACCGATCGGGTCCCCGCCGGAGGCTGCCATGCGACCATGGTCACGCCGCTACGGCGGAAAATAACGCGTGCTCCCTCGAGCCCCGAGGTGTAAGCGATGGCTGTCGTCGAGAACTGGCCGGCCACCGGCTGGAGCGGGTCATGGGGCGCGAACACGAAGTACACAGGTTTCTGGGTGACGGGAAAGACCTGGGGAACGGCGTACCAGGCGTAGATCGCCTTCCGCTCGGCCAGGCCCCCGGAAACGGCTGATCCCACGATGACCTGGGCGTCGGGGGGGATCTGCGACCGGGCCTCGTCCAGTGCAGCTGCGGTGGCCGAGGTGTTGACGAACCAGTCCGACTTGGCCGCGCCCAGCTTGGGGATCGAGGAGTACAGCGAGAGCCCGAAGAGGCCGATGCCCACGATGCAGGTGGCCACCACGATGCGCCGGTGTCTCCGTCCTTCGTCGGCAGCCAGGCGATGGGGCCGCCCGGCGTCGCCGTCGGCGCCCGCTCCGAGGGGCAACAGGCCGCGCCGCGCCGTCCACTCGAGCACGAGCACGGTGCCCACGGGCACGACGATGAAGACGGGGAAATTCTGAAAGGGCGAGTGGATGTAGCCCACGTTGGCCTGGAGGGCGTTGGGCACCAGGACCACGATGCTGATGAACAGGGCCCAGGGTGCGGCGATGCCCACCACACCTCCGGTGGTGATGGTGTCGAGGATGAAAGCCCAGCGCTGGTGGAGGATGAGAAACCAGCGACCGGGGTGGACAAACAGGCCGGCCACGATGGAGAAGATGGTCACCGAGCTGCCGGCGGCAAGATAACCCAGGCCGGCCTGGAGGTCCGAGCCCACATTGGCGTGCAACGACGAAATGAGGACGAGCCACAGAGCCCCCCCGACGACGAGGACGGCGCCGGCCCGACGGGTCTCCCGGCTGCACACCAGCGCCGCCACCCCCAGCCCGATGGCGTAGGTGGCGGCCACGTCGCCGGTCAGCAGCATGATGGCGGCAAAGATCAGGGCCCGCTTGCTTCGCCCGTTGTAGAGGTCTCGTGCGGCCAGGACCAAGAACAGGGTGGCGAAGGCTTGGAAATGGAAGTCGAACCAGTCGGCTTGGTAGAAGTTCGGGTTCACCAGGAGGACGACGACGAACCCGAGGGCGACCGGCGCGGCGGGGATGCTCCGTCGGTGCCGTCCCAGGGCGTCGAGCACCCAGCGGAAGGCGACGGCCTCCGAGGCCACCGCGGCCAGCTCCTGCAGCCACTTGAGGTCCACCGGGCTGGAATGGATCCAATAGACCAGGGACATCGGCCACATGATCAGTTCGAAATGGTTCCGCCAGAACGGCAGCTGGTCGACCGTGCTGTAGGGGTTCAGATGTCCATGGGCGATCAGGTACCAGGCCTGGCTGTACAGGGCGAAGTCGTTGGTCACGTCCCAGCGGGTGTACAGGCGTGCCCCGGCCACCAGCATGACGATGAGCTGGATGCCCAGCAGTCCATAGCCCACCCGGCGTACCCAGTGGAGGCCCTCGTCCTTGTCGTGGGATCCACGGCTGATCCGGTGGTCGGTTGATCGACGGCCGATCCCGTCGTCGGTTGATCGATCGTCGATGTCGAGCAGCGATTGCGGTGTGTGGCGCACCGAGGCGCTTCCCTTCGGATCGGAACTACGAGTCTGAAGCCTCGGTCATCGAGGAGGCCCGCCGACCCGAGACCATAATCTGGCTCCGGACCAGGATCGGACCACTCCGACCCAATTCTCACTTTCCACACCAACCACGGTGGCGTACAGTCGCCTCAGCGGAGGGAGTGAGACACCAATGGATGACAGCGCGAGCGCCCGGTTTCTGACCGTCA
>DASXMT010000267.1:0-3256 GCA_036495505.1 Acidimicrobiales bacterium
GAAGCGGGCGACGAAGTAGGCGAGGGCCCCGAAGGCGAAGTTCAAGATGCCCGAGGAGACATAGGTGATGACCAACCCGGCCGAGGCGATGGCGTAGATGCCACCGAGCACCAGCCCGGCGATCACGTATTGAAGCATGGAGTGCTTCCCCCCTTTCCCTACATCAGCGACACAGTCCTACCACGCGCGTTGTCGCTCTTGATCCACACTCGGCCTCACCGGACCGAACCCTCAGTTGACCACGGCGCGTGGCCAGGGTTTCGTCCCTTTTACTTTTCGTTGGGGAGCGACCCAGTAGCCGAACATTAGTGTCCCGTCTCGTCGACTGCCAGCCCTTCTTTTGTGCTCACGATACGTTCATATGTCCCCTACTTGACCGCTCACATGCCGGATCGTAAGCTCACCGCAACATATTCGGTTGGTCAGTTCCGCCATAAGCGGGGGTCGGCACTAGGTCAACATTGAGCATTATCGGGGGGAACACGTGCGTTTTACGCTGGCTAAGGCCGCAACGACAGCCGTCGCAGTGATGGGGCTTGCAGCCTCTGTCGGAGTACCGGCCTCCACCGCCTCGGCGGCGGCCACCGGTTCCCCCATAAAGATCGCGCTGATCACCTCGGAAACGGGGGAGGCCGCCGCCGAATTCCAGAGTTCGCCGCAGGGCTTTCTGGCTCGCATCGACCTGCAGAATGCCGAGGGTGGCGTCAACGGGCACAAGATCGTTCCCATCGTGATCAATGACCAGGGCAGCCTCACCCAGGTGGCAACGGGCACCCAGCAGGCCATCTCGGAGGGAGCCATCGGCATCGTGGCCGTGACGCCGTTCTTCTTCGGCGCCTACAAGTATCCACAGCAGGCGGGGATCCCCGTGACCGGCGGAGCGTTCGACGGCCCCGAGTGGGGCGAGCAGCCCAACACCAACATGTTCGATTCGGACGGCGCCGCCACCAGCACGGCCGTCCCCGTCAACGACGGTGTCGGCAAGTTCTTCAAGTCCAAGGGGGGCACGGTCCTCGCCGCCTACGGGTATGGCGTGTCGCCCACTTCGGCCCACTCCGCCATCGGAACGGCAAAGTCGGCCAAGCTGGCCGGCATGAAGGTGGGCGTACTCGACACCTCGATCCCCTTCGGTGGCGTCAACTTCACCACCCAGGTCTTGGCGGCCAAGCAGGCGCACATCAACACCCTCTACGCCGGATTGGACAACAACTCCAACTTCGCCCTCGTCACCGCGTTGAAGCAGGCCGGGGTCAAGCTGAAGGTGGCCGAGTTCCCGACCGGCTACGAGCCCGACATCATCAACACCCCGGCGTGGCAATCCGTTCAGGGCGTCTACTTCGTCTCCGAGTTCCGTCCGACGTCCTTGCCCAATCCCGGCACCGTCCAGATGGCCAATGCCCTACTCAAGTATCAGAACCGCCCATTGAAGAACTTTCCCACCTACAACATCTACGAGGCATACCTGGGCGCCGACCTGATGATCAAGGGCCTGCAGCTGGCCGGGAAGAACCCCACCTCAGCCGGGGTCATCACGGCGCTGCGTGGCGTGAAGTCCTACAGCGGCAACGGGATCCTGCCTGTCTCCATCAACTACTCGACGGACTTCGGCAAGGCCGCTCCGATCTCCTGCGGCTGGTACATGCAGGCACAGGAGAAGGGATTCGTGGCCAACAGCACGCAGCCAACGTGCGGGAAGACCCTCTCCGGTACGACGTCTCTGTCCTCCTAGCCACGACCGTGGCCGTCGGTGCAGCAATGGGACCAATCGATCTGGGCGGGTCACACATCCTCTCGCTCATGCAAATGCAGCCGGTCGAGGACCCCGAGATGGGACCGGCACTCGAGATGGAGCTTCGCCCAGAGGTCAGCAACCCCCACGGGAGTCTGCACGGCGGGTTGATGGGGGCGCTGATCGAGTGCGGTGCCGCCGGGTGTGCCGTGCGTGCCTCGGGTTCGGTCAACATCGTCGCCTCGGACATGAACATCCGGTTCCTGAGTACGGTGAACGTCGGTCCGGCGCGTGTGGTCTGCGAGGTGCTGCGTCAGGGTCGACGGAACATCATCGTCCAGGCCTCGGTGATCGACGTCGGCGACGACCGGAGGCTGGTGGCCTCGTCCACCCTGTCGTACTCGCTGCTCGACGGCCTGTGATGCCCATGGGCGGCATGGAGGGAATCGGATGAGCGCACATAGCGGTCGGACCTACGTGGTGAGCGGGGCGGCCAGCGGCATAGGCAAAGCCCTCTCCCTCCAGCTCCTGGGCGAAGGGGCCAGCGTGATCGCCCTCGACCGTGACGTGGGCGCCATCGACCAGCTCTCCGACGAGGGCCGGTCCTCCGCAGGGACGCTCCTGTCGACGGGCGTCGACGTCTCCGACGAGGCCGCGGTGGCAGAAGCCATCGAAACGGCCGTGGGAACCCTGGGCCCACTGGCTGGCGTCGCTACTTGTGCGGGGATCTTCGTCGGTGGGGACTTCGCCCCGGTGGCCGACATCGAGCTCGACCAGTTTCTCTCCGTTCTCACTGTGAATCTGGTGGGCACCTTCCTCGTGACCAAGCACAGTCTCCGCCACCTCCAGCGGCCCGGCGGTTCCGTGGTCACGGTGGGGTCCACCGCCGCGCTCCGGGGACACGGGAGGGGCGCCGGCTACACGGCGTCCAAGGGCGGTGTCGTTGCCTTCACCCGGTTGGTGGCCGCCCAGTACGGATCGGAGGGCATCCGAGCCAATTGTGTGTGCCCGGGCGGGACGAACACGCCGATGACCATGGGCGCATTCACCACGCCCGAGGGACTGGCGGCCATGCGGGCCACCTACCCGCTCCAGCGGGCCGGTGAGGCCCACGAACCCGCGGCGGTGATCTCATTCCTGCTCTCCGATGCTGCCTCGTTCGTCACCGGGACGACCATCCCCGTCGACGGCGGCGTGGTCGTCGCCTGACCCGCGTCACCATTCGTCAACCTGTCGGGTGGTCAGCGGGTATTCCTTCGCCTCTAGGGCCGCCCACCATGCCGGCGGCCGGACAGCGGACAGCGGACAGCGGACAGCGGACAGCGGACAGGTGGATTACCAGATGAGCGGCAGTTTGTCGATCTGGCGCAGACCGACCATGTACTCGAGCTCGGTCCCTTGGACGATCTCGTAGTCGGGGATCCGCTTGTGCCACTCCCGTAATGTCGTCCGGAGCTCCAGCCGGGCCAGGTGCGAGCCCAGGCAGCGGTGGACGCCACCGCCGAAGGCCAGGTGCTTGTTGGGCTG
>DASXMT010000268.1:0-3375 GCA_036495505.1 Acidimicrobiales bacterium
ATGACGGGTTTGATGGACAGCAATGAGCCCAGCAGCGCTCGGGCCCCCCCGATGCGCCCCCCCTTCTCCAGGTGCTCGAGGGTGTCGATGGCCCCGAAGACCAGGGTGCGCCCGATCCTTCCCTCGGCGACCGCGGTCACCTCGTCGAGCGTCGCCCCCCCGGCGGCGGACTCGGCGGCAGCGAGCACCATCAGCCCTTGGCCCATGGTGACCGAGCGGGAATCGATGATCCGTACCGGCACCTGGTCGGCCACAGCGTCAGCGGCCGAACGGGCCGCCTGAATGGTGGCGGACAGGGCACCGGACAAGTTGATGCACACGACGCCGTCGTACCCATCGCCGGCCGCGCCCAGGAAGGCTTCTTGGAATGCCCCCGGGGAGGGCGCCGAGGTCTCGGGAAGCATGACGCTCGACTTGCATCGGCTCCAGAACTCGTCGGCGGAGAGCTCGGCTCCGTCCACGAATTCCTCGGATCCGAAGCGGATCGAAAGGGGCACGACCGTGACCCCCCGTTCCTGGGCCAACGACGGTGTCAGATCGCCGGCGCTATCGGTCACCACCCGAACCCGGGCCATGGACATCCTCCTCCTGCTCCGACTGGTCCCGAACCGGCCGCAGGCGCCAGTTCGTCGGAACAGTGGTTTCCTGGTCGAGTCTGCCATGGAACGTCATCGCCGATCGCGGCAAGCCCCGCGACGACGAACGGTTCCTGGTTACCCGCCGTGGTTGGTCTGGTGAGGGCCCGGGGGTTGGCCCTCGTGGGCCGCCGGTGCGTCGGGGGCCGGGCCCACCAGTGTTCTTGGCCGCCCGCGCTGCCAAGAGGGCGGCGGTCCCCAAGTAGGCGAGCAGCCCCACGACGAGGGCCACTGCGACACGGACGAAGACCCCGAAACCTGTTTGTGCGGTGGACACGTTCACGGCCAGCACGGTAACCACGGCCATGACCGCCGACGCGATCACCACGCGCTTTATCGGCTGGGCGACCTGGTCGCCCCCCAGCCCGCCCAAGCGGCCCCGCAGGACGCCGACTGCCAGCACGGCTGTCACGGAATAGGCGATGGAGAGGGACAAGGCCAGGCCGCGAACGCCCAGCGGCCCGACCAGGGCCAGGCCCACCACGACGTTGATGGCGTTTTCGACGAGATAGAGGTAGAACGCCGTCCGGGTGTCCTGCATCGACTGCAGCACGCGGGTCATGTACAAGAAGACACAGAATCCGGGGAGACCGAGCGAGAACATGGCCAGGGTGGAGCCGATGGTGTCCGCTCCGGCGGTCGTGGTGGCCCCGTGGGCGAAAATCAGGTCGGAGAGGACGTGCGACAGGATCAGCATGCCGACGGTGGCCGGGATGATGATGGCCAGCATGCCCCGCAGCCCATATGCCATCCGGCGGCGGAACCCTGCGGTATCGTGCAGCGCCCATCGCTCGGCCAACGAGGGGGCCACAGCGCTCATGATCGAGACGGCGACGATCCCGTAGGGGAGCTGAAAGAAGGTGTAGGCGTAGGTGTAGGCCGATACCGATCCTGTGGTTCGGTCTCCGTCGGCCAAGGCGAGGATGATGGTAAGGGCAATCTGGTTGGCCAGGACCAACCCGAACGTCCACCCGGCCAGCCGCATGATGGTCCGCATGGCCTCGTGTCCCGGATCCCACACGAACTTGATGTGCAGATCGGCGCGGTGCAGCGATGGGAGCAGCAGCACCGCTTGCACCACGACGCCGAGCGTGGTGCCGAGGCCCAGGATGGCCAGGAAGTACTCATGACGGGCGATGGCGCTCAGCGACAGGTTGCCCACCACGGCGTGGAACCACAGCAACGCGGCGATGACCACCAGGTTGTTGGCCACCGAGACGAACATGGGCATGGCGAACTTGCGCCGGGCGTTGAGCAGGGCGGTAAACAGGCTAATCAGGCCGTAAAAAGCCAGTTGGGGGACGAACCACTTCAAGAGCGTGACCGCCTCGGCCCGCTGCTGGGGGGCCTGGGCGGTGTGATTGGCCACCGTGTAGATGTTGATGATCTCGGGGACGGCGAACCAGAAGACCACGCTGGCCACGGCGAGCAGGGCGATGGTCATGGTGGTCACAGCGGAGATGGCCCGCCACGCCTCTGGACCTTTCCGAGTGGACAGGCGGTCGACGAAGACGGGAACGAAGGTGGCGGACAGGACACCGCCCAGCACGATGTCGTGGATCATGTTGGGGGTGTTGTTGGCCAGGTTGTACCCGTCGGCGAACCACTGATCGCCTATGGCGTAGACCAGGACGATCAGCTTGATGACCCCGGTGACGCGCGACAGCGCGGTACCGACGGCCATACCCGCGGTGGCGCCGACGAGGCTCGAGCGCCGACCCCGGGGCGGGTTCATCGGCGGGCCGCCGGCTCCGAGCGGCTCGTCTCCTGGGGCTGCGCCCGGCGCGAAGTCGGTCATGGGGCCGCCGTTCCCCGTGCCTGTTCGGCTCGGCGCTGGGCCCGCCGGCGCACGGTGGTCCGCACCCACCAGGCCAACAGAACGGCGATGGCGCCGAGGGAGAGGATGATCCCCACCACCGATGTGGCGGTGGACCGAACGGCGACCGCCCCCCGGGTCAGGATGAGGCCGCCCGAGGGTGAGGTGAGGGTGACGCTCACCTTGAACTCGCCCGACGCCCGGGCCTGTACCGGTACGTATCGATTGTTGGTGCTCTTGTTGAGCAGTACCGATTCCGAATAGCGAGACGACCCACCGGGGAACGTCAGCTTGTCGCTGGTGAGGGTCATGACCCCTTTGACCGGGTATCCGGCGTTGGAACCGAGGGTCACCGGAATGTTGCCGTTTCGCGCCGTGAGGGTGAAGCTCTTGTCACCGGCCACGCTCAGCTGGCCCAGCTGGGCACCGAGGGCGGATCCGGTGCGGCTGACGATCCTCGACTGTTGTGCCGGCCCCAAGGTCTCGGACTGGGCCGAGAGCAACAGATTGCTGATCGGGCCGATGGCGGGGGCCGAGGGAGCGGCCGCAGAGAAGCTGTCCAACCGGTTTCGCTGGGTGCTGATGGCGGTCACCGGCAGTCCACCCCCCGCCTTGGGCCCCCCGGCGAGCTTGCAACCCTGTGCCCGGCAGGCAACCGGGGTGCCGAGGTCCTGGAACAGTACGGACACGGTGACCGGTGCGACCACCGGGTTCTGGGTGGTGAGCCCTCCGAGCAGCGTCTTGACGAAGGTGGGGTTGGCCGACCAGTCGGTGGGGGGCGCGGCCACCACCCCGCGCACCGACTGGGTGTTCCCGCCCTCGAAGTAGATCTGGGCCAGATTGGCCAGCATCTGGTGGGCGGCGAGCACCGGATCGCCCGGATCGCCCGAGAAACGCGACGAGAGGTCTGAGTCCGAGGTCAGG
>DASXMT010000269.1:0-3303 GCA_036495505.1 Acidimicrobiales bacterium
CAACGAATACCCACAAGGATGCGGCGTCGAGCAGCCAATTGATGGTGGCCCAGGTCACCGCTCTGATCAGCAGCGGGCGATCCTCCAAGAGCACGGCGAACCGCTCGGCCAGCTGCTGCACCGTGGCTGCCGTCTTGTCGGGATCGAGGAAGCGGACTCGACCGGACAGCCTCCTGACCACCGTGGCCGCCCGCTGCTGACCCCTCGTGAGGAGGTAGAAGAGGCCGCCGAATGCGCCCAGGAGAACTGCACCGATGGCCGCAGCCACCACCACCAGGATCGTTCCCGACTCGCCCCCGTGGCTGGTCGGAGCGTGGAAGCCGTGGATCAGCACGAAGCCCACCAGGGCCAGCCAGAAGATGACGTTCAGTACGACGGCGGACCCGATTCCCTGGGTGCCGAGGGCGAAGCCGGTGTCCGGGCCGCTCACCCCTGACTGGGTCAGCAGCCGGTATCCGAGTGCGGCACCGGGGGCGGTGCCACCGGGCGAGACGTGGCTGAGGGCCAGCGTGGACATGTTGATGCGGAACAGGCGAAATCGTCGCGGCCCATTGGGTGGAAGCACTGCATGGGTCAGCTGCGTGTAGGCGGCCAGCGCCCCGATCTCGAGCACCGTACCCAGGATGAGATAGGCGGGGTGAATATGGCCGAGGGCGGTGAGGTCCTCCCTGTGGCTGGCCAGGAGCGGGATGGCGAGATAGAAGACGAAAAGGAAGGCCAGCACGAGGCCGACGGACCAGCGGACCTCCTTGCGCACGAACGGACCCCGGTGCCACCAGCGCCGTCGCGCACGCTCAGCGTTGTCGGCCACCATTGCCCTCATGTTGGCACGCCACTACCTGGTCGACCTGCCATGCTGAGGCGATGAGCGAGGGGGCGAGCGACGGACGAGCGGGTGAGGACGCGGGCACCCCTCCATCGAACGAGCAGGTGGGCGCCGGTCCATCGAACAACCAGGTGGGCGCCGGTCCGGCCACGACGGTCCGCATCGAAGATCGGCACGAGGATCCCGGCCCGGACGCGCCGCGCCGAGATCGGCTGTTTGCCGCCTTCGCCAACAAGGGGGTCCCGCTCCGCACCATTCTGACCATCGACGCCGTCGTCATCGTGACCTGGGTGCTGTACCGGCTGATCGGCCGTCTGCGCGAGGTGATCCTGTGGATCCTCATTGCCGCCTTCATCTCATTGGTGCTCAACCCCGCGGTGGTCGCCCTCCAGCGCTGGCGGCTGAAGCGTGGCTCGGCCGTTGCTCTCGTGTTCGTGGCCGCCGTGTTGGCCTTCGCCGGATTGCTCGTGCTCTTCGGATACCCGTTGGTGAACTCGCTCACCCACTTCGCCGAACAACTCCCGCACATGATCAGCGATCTCAAGAAGGGCCACGGCACCCTTGCCCACCTTCTCGATCGGGTTCACCTGCTCAGTTGGGTGCAGAAGAACGCTCCCAAGATCCAGACGGCGGCACATAACCTGAGTAAACCGGCCCTCAGCGTGGGCACCAACCTGGGCAAGGCGGTCTTCTCGACCATCCTGGCCCTCACCACGATCGGCTTCCTCTCGCTGTTCATGCTCATCGAGGCGCCGGCGATCCGTCGCGGGTTTCTCGGCTCCCTAGCTCCCAAGCGGCGAGAAAAGGTCGAGCAGGTCGCCAACACGGTCTCCAGGTCGGTTACCAACTACGTGCTCGGAAACGTCGCCCTCTCCCTCATCTTCGGGTTGGTGATCTTCGTGACCATGGTCATCCTGGGCGTGCCCTTCGCCCTACTCCTGGGGCTCTGGGTCGGACTGGTAGCCATGATCCCCCTGGTCGGGGGCTTGATCGCCGGCGTACCCACCGTGGTCATCGCTCTTTTGCACTCCCCGGCGGCCGCCCTCGTGGCCCTCATCGTTTTCGTGGCCTTCCAGATGGTCGAGAACCACTTCCTCTACCCGATCGTCATGAGCAGGACCGTTCGCATGAACCCCCTGTGGGTGCTGCTCTCGGTACTGGTGGGGGCGAACCTGGGTGGGGTGTTCGGCTCGGCCCTCGGCGCCCTGGCCGGCGCCCTGGTGGCCATCCCCGTTGGCGGGGCGATCCAAGTTGTGTTCCGTGAGATCTGGCAACACACCGGCGGGACCCTGCCGCCGTCGACCGCTGAGGGCACCAGCGCGGACTTGCCCGTTGCGGGAGCCAACTCGGAGTCTTCGCTGGTCCGCGCCACCGATGCACCCGACCACGTCCCGTAAGCTGCCCCCGTGCGCGTCCTCGTGGTCCTTCCCACGTACAACGAATCGGAGAACATCGACCGGGTGCTTCGCCGCATCCGGGGTGCGCTTCCTGACGCCACTGTCCTCGTCGTGGACGACGGAAGCCCTGATGGAACGGCCAAACTGGCCGAGTCGACGGGGACCGAGATCGGTGGTGTCGAGGTGCTCCGCCGTGACCAGAAGTCGGGTCTGGGCAGCGCCTACCGTGCCGGATTCCGATGGGGGCTCGATCGCCAGTACGACGCCTGCATCGAGATGGATGCCGACCTCTCCCATGACCCCGATGCCCTGCCCGCGCTGGTCGCTCCACTGAGCGACGGCAAAGAGCTCATCGTCGGTTCGCGCTACGTGCCCGGCGGTTCCATTCCGAACTGGGCCTGGCACCGGCGCTTGGTGTCCCGGGGCGGCAATGTCTACGCCCAAGCGCTCTTGGGCCTGGGGGTCAACGACTCGACGTCCGGCTTTCGGGCCTATGCCTCGTCCCTGCTGCGCCGCATCGATCTCGACGCCATCCGGGCCGACGGCTATGGGTTCCAGATCGAGATGACCTATCAGGCCAAGCGGGCCGGTGCTCCCATCGTCGAGGTGCCCATCCGGTTCGTCGATCGGGTCCAGGGCGAGTCGAAGATGTCGATGTTCATCGTGGTCGAGGCGTTCGGCCTGGTGACCTGGTGGGGCTTGCTCCGGGCTTTCAACTCCCTGCGAGGCAAGACCCAGCCGGTCGAGGTTCCCGTCTGAGGGCTGGCCGAGCTCGGGCGTCTGCAAGCATGGAGCCATGAGAACATCGGGGCGAGTCCTAGTGGTGGACGACGAGCCGTACATCACCGACGTGCTGGCTGCCGCCCTCCGGTTCGAGGGATTCGACATCGAAGTGGCGGCCACTGGGGCCCAGGCACTGTCCATGGCCCTCCCCGGCGGATTCGACATGATCGTGCTCGACGTGATGCTGCCTGACCTCGAGGGGATCGAGGTCTGCCATCAGCTTCGGGCTGCGGGCACGAGCACCCCCGTCCTGTTCCTCACCGCTCGAGACACGTCGGGCGACAAGCTGGCCGGACT
>DASXMT010000270.1:0-1565 GCA_036495505.1 Acidimicrobiales bacterium
GTCAGGTTCGGCGACCGACTCGGCGTGGTGAACTCGCACATCGACACCGGGTACCCGCCGGTCAGCAAGACCTACGAGGTGGTGGTCCTCCACGACTGACCGAACGAGCCGTGATGAGTGCGGGGACGTCGACGTGCACACGGAAGTGCCCGTCCTGCAAGGGAAACTGGTGTTTGCGAAGACATCGAATCCCGACCAGAAGGGCACTCCGTAGGGAAAGCGTACCCAGTGGCGGCCATAGCTGCCGGGGCGCACGTCGAAGATGAGTCTCATCCCAGTTCACGGTGCGGTCGAGGAGTTCGGTGCGCAGCGCCCTGACCCACCGTTCAGTGATCGCTTTCATCCGACCTGCCCCACGAACGTCCGGAGGGGACACTCCGACATATCGCGGAAGAATCGTCGAACCTCGAGCCGCAGCGGCACTGGCCAGATCAGCACTCCCGCCACGCCGTGGTCAACTCGGAGCGGTTACGGCGTCGGCCAGATAGGGAAGATGCAGGCCAAGGCCCTGATGATCACCCTGTCTATGATCACAGCCGCGTGATCATCAAGCAAGAAGTTGCTCACGCCGCCGGCGTGGGAGCCCCTTCGCGTCGGCAGTCGGCGACGCCACGATGGCCGAATAGATCGGGCCGACGCGCAACCGGTCTGGCAGGCTGTGCCCACCACCCAGCCGGTCGCGGGGTCCGCTGACCGCCGAAGGAAGGGCACGCACCTACCATGAGCAAGCCGGATACCGCGCCGCGACACCATCCCGCTGTCATCGAGCACGAGGCCAAGCGTGCCGCGAGTATCCAGTTGCGGATCGCGGATGCCATCACCAAGTTCGCCGGATCGATGACGTTCGTCTACATCCATGCCATCGGTTTCGCGCTGTGGATGCTGTTCGTCGAGACCAGCCCTTGGCCTACGTTGACTCTGATCGTATCGCTCGAAGCCATCTTCCTGTCGACCTTCGTCATGATCGGCCAGAATCGACAGTCGGAGTTCCAGCAAATCAAGGCCGATCATGACTTTGTGGAGCAGGAACTGGAGCTGAAGACCAACACCGAACTGACGAGGGCCATCCATGTCATGACCGGCGAACTCCATCGCCGCCTGATCTCCGATCCAGGCCAACAGCAGTAGAGGAGAGCGTGCGCTGCCCTCCCAACGTGGCGACCCGAAAATATGTGTGCCTCTTGACGAGCGGCTTGGCCGAGCGGGAGTTCCTCACCGAGCCTCGCCGCACCACGTCCCAAACGCTGGCAGAAGGTCTCAGCAGAAGTCGGATCACCGGTCCGCGCCCCATGCTTCCAACTCGACCGGACCGTCTCGCCAACCTCAAAACGCGGTGTGCTGGACGGATGACTTGAGGATCGGGCGTGGGGCCGGTGAGCAGCGGTTCGGGCCCGTTCTGGGTTACGTGGTCTGCGAACGCGGTCAGGTAGACGTTGGTGATGGTGAGGGCGTCGATGCCGTTGATGATGCCGAGTCCGACGATGGGTCGGATCGGCGCGGCGAGATAGTAGGTGCCGTAGTCGCTGAGGTTTCTGCCGCTCGTCGACCCGCCATATGCTCTCGCG
>DASXMT010000271.1:0-3353 GCA_036495505.1 Acidimicrobiales bacterium
AGCAACGAGTTGGGCATGCGCTTTGGGCAGCTTTTAGCCCAGTGGCGATCGAATCAGGAGCACCACTGTCCCCCACCCGGGAACCATCTGGGGTGCCCAGACGTCGACATGGGCCTTCCCGTTGCCTGCACTTCGGATTCATTCCTACCGTGATGCCCAGGTGGCGAACAACTAATGTACTGCAGGAGACGACCGGCTCACGATGGAGTCGGCACAGGATCTGCGCTTTGAGCCATCATCGGGGGAGTCATGTCGGTTGATATCCACGAAGCACGCCCAACGGCTCACGCGGTCGAGCACCTGACTACGGAACAGCGGGTGCAGCGGGGCAAGGATTCCCGGGCTCTCGCATCCCGATCGTCCCACGCTGAGTTTCGTCCCGCCGACGACCGGCCGGATCCGGTCGCCCTGCTCGAAAGCCAAGCAACCACGCGGGTGCCAGAGTTGGTTCCGATCCGTTACGGGCGGATGCTGGTCTCGCCATTCACCTTCTTCCGCGGTGCGGCCCTCATCATGGCCGCTGATCTGGCGCACACTCCTTGTTCGGGGCTGAGGGCGCAAGTCTGCGGCGACGCCCATCTGTCCAATTTTGGCCTGTTCGCCTCTCCGGAGCGGAGGCTGATGTTCGACGTCAACGACTTTGATGAGACGCTTCCCGGACCGTGGGAGTGGGATTTGAAGCGCTTGGCTGCCAGCGTTGTGATCGCCGCCCGAGACCGTGAGTTCAGCGAGAGTGAGGCCACTGCCGCCGCCCTCGCAGTGGGGGCGAGTTACCGCCAAGAGATGGCCCGGCTGGCCCCGCTGTCCACCATGGACGTCTGGTACTCCCACATCGATGTCGCTGGTCTCCTCTCCGAACTCACGGCCGCAGCCGGCAAGTCGGGGTCCAAAGCCGACAAGCACATGGCGGAGCGCACCGCAAAGTTGGTCGCGAAGGCCCGTACCCGCGACAGCTCTCAAGCCCTGAGCAAGCTCGCCACCGTTACCGATGGCCGGCTCCGAATCCTGAGTGATCCGCCACTCCTCGTACCGAGTGAAGAGCTCTTTCCCCCACACGTGAGCGACGCGCTGCGCGAGTCGTTCCACCAACTCGTTCGCGGCTACCGGCGCAGCCTCCAGACTGACCGGCGTCACCTGCTCAAAGAGTTCGAGTTCGTCCAGATCGCCCGCAAAGTCGTCGGTGTAGGCAGCGTGGGTACCCGGGCCTGGATCTTGCTCCTAGTGGGCAAGGACAACGACGATCCCTTATTCCTCCAGGCCAAGGAGGCCGAGGCATCCGTGCTTGAGAAGTACGCAGGCAAGAGCGCCTACGCGAACCACGGGGCTCGAGTGGTAGCTGGTCAGCACCTGATGCAAGCGACCACCGACATCTTCCTTGGCTATGAGAAGTTCCAAGGCCCCGACGGAGTCAAGCGAGACTTCTATCTTCGCCAGCTCCGAGACTGGAAAGGGAGCTTCGAGATCGAAGGTGCGATCCCGAAGGGCCTTACCAAGTACGTGTCCCTCTGCGCTCGGGCTCTGGCACGTGCTCACGCCCGTTCAGGTGATCGCGTCGCCATCGCCAGTTACCTAGGGAATGGACCTTCGTTCGACCGGGCGCTCGCCGAGTTCGCCGACATCTACGCCGACCAGAATGAGCGAGACTACAAGGCGCTCCAGGCGGCTCATGTCAGTGGCCGAATCAGTGTTGAGGAGGGGCTGTAGACGAACTGGACCTGTCCATGACGGGATTGTTACCCCTTCGCGGGTCCCCGGGTCAGGGGGTCGACGAGGCCGTCGAGGCGGCCCTCGGCGAAGCGGTGCCCGCATTTGGCCGCCGTGACCGGATTACGCGCCCATTTCGGCCGCCATCTCGGTGTGGGTAGCTCCCCCGGCCGCCACTCACCGGTCCCGGGACCACGACCGAAATAGACCGGGGATCCAGCGCTCCACTGTCCGATTCGACGACCGGCACACCATCTGAGAACCGTTCAACTCAATCCTCAGAAGGTGCTTTCCCACTCTGTTCGGCATGAGCCTTTACTGCGCGATCGACGTTTCCGTGAGTCCGGTCGTTGCCGAGGCGATCGAAGAAGCCGTCGCGCCTCAGGACCTCGGTAACTGCCGGTTTGACTCGAGCGAGCCGCAAGGTCACCTCGGCCTGAAGGGTGAGCTCGAGGAGCTCGTCCATTTTGGCCGAGCCTTGGGAATCGATGAAATCGATTCCTTCACAGTCGAGCACGATGCCGGTGATGCCCGGTGTAGACAACGCCACTTCCCGCACGCGGTCCTCGAGTGCATCCGAGGTGGCGAAGAAGAGCCCTCCGTCGAGTCGGAGGACCACGATGCCTGGGAATTGTTCATCGCTTGGATGTTCGTCGAGCTCCCGGTAGACCTGTGTGCCCCGTTCGCGTCCGAGTAGCGGCATCGACGGCCGGGTGGCGACCGAGATCAGCCACAGCAGAGACAGGCCGATTCCGATGATGACTCCGGCAAGTACCCCGAACACGAGCGTCCCGACAATGGCCACCACGGCAATCCAGAAGTCGAAGCGCTTGACCCGGAACAGTCGTCGCATCTCGGGAAGATCCATCATGCCCATGACCACCGCTTCGATGATCAAGGCGCCCAGGACCGACTTGGGCAGCTTGGAGAAGAGCGGCGCCAGGATCAACAATGTGAGTAGGACGATTACGCCAGAGGTCAGAGATGCGAGCCCCGTACGTGCCCCGGAATGATCGTTGAGCGAGCTGGCCGACAGGCTGGTGGACACGGGCATGCCTTGGAAAAGACCGGCGCCGACATTGGACATTCCCTGAGCCACCGATTCCTGGTTGATGTCGATGCGATATCGGTGTTTGGCAGCAAACACCCGAGAGTCTCCGGCGGTCTGGGAGAAGCCGATGAGCACTAGCGCTACGGCAGCGAGGGCGATCGTGCTGGCGTGGGCGCTCAGGAGCGACCACTTCGGAAGGGCCGGCGTTGGCAGCCCCCTCGGGACGTTGCCGACGAGGGCTACGCCGTGAGCGCCGAGATCGAAGATGCGTGATGCGAGGAGCCCCCCAACCACCAGGACGAGGGCGCCGGGGATCCGCGGGGCTATCGCCCGAAGCCCGAAAATGACGGCCAACGAGATCGCGCCGACGACCAGAGTGGCCACATGGATCTCTCCGAGTGATCCGATCCACGAGCGCAGCTCCTGGATCGGATTCGCACCCGAGACACTTGTGCCGGTCAGCTTGGGAAGCTCGCCGATGACCACGTCGATGGCCGCACCGAAGAGGAATCCGGTGACTACCGCTCGCGAGAGGAATTGCGCGATCCACCCCATCTTGAACACGGCGAGAAGTAGGAACAGAGCACCCGAGGCGAGG
>DASXMT010000272.1:0-3833 GCA_036495505.1 Acidimicrobiales bacterium
GTGATTCCTATCCGCAGGTAGAAGAAGGCGGCAATGGCCGCTGACACCATCGCCACCACGGCCAGGGCATAGGAGTGGACGTCGACGGCCGCCGCCACCACCTGGAACTTGGCCAGGAAGCCGGTGGTGAACGGGATCCCGGCCTGAGCCAGAAGGAAGATGGCGAACGCCCCGGCCAACACGGGCTGGCGACGGGCCAGGCCGCGATAGTCCGACAGCTGGTGGCCGGTGTCCCCCTCCCGTCCCATCACCGTGATCACGGCGAACGTGCCGATGACCATGAACATGTACGCAAACAAGTAGTAGAGCGACGCCGACACGCCCCGGGCATCGGCCGCCTGCACGCCCAACAGGATGAAACCGGCATGGTTGATCGACGAGTACGCCATCATGCGTTTGACGTCGCGCTGGACCAGAGCCAGCACCGCTCCGACCACCAGGCTGAGAATGGCCAGACCCCACACGATGGGCTGCCAGTCGGTCCGGACCACGCCGAAGGACGACACGAACACCCGCAACAGGGCGGCGAAGGCACCGGCCTTGGCCACCGCGGCCATGAAGCCGGTGATGGGCGAGGGTGCACCCTGGTAGACGTCGGGCGACCACATGTGGAAGGGCACCGCGGCGATCTTGAAGCCGAAGCCGACCAGCAACAGAGCCAGTCCGGCCAAGAGCACGCCGTTGGAGGCCACCACGTTCTTGGATAGGTACCTGGCGATCTGGGGCAGGTTGGTCGTCCCCGTGGCCCCGTAGGCCAGGGCGATCCCGTAGACGAAGATGGCCGACGAGAACGCCCCGAGCACAAAGTACTTGAGGGCCGCCTCGCCCGATTCCGCTCGCTTGTGGTTGAACGCGGCCAGCACGTAGAGGGCGATCGAGAGGATCTCGAGGCCGAGGAAGACCACGATGAGGTCGTTGGCCGACCCCATGAGCATCGCCCCCGAAGCCGACAACATGGCCAGCACGTGGAACTCGCATCCGTCGATCCCCTCACGGCGCAGGTAACCGTCCCCGATCAGGGCGGTGAGGAGCATGGTGATGGACACCACGATCTGGATGAAGACGCTGAAGCCGTCGTAGGCGACGGCCCCGGCAATGGTCACCGACGCCCCGTGGGTGGTCACGTCGTGCCACTGGACGATGGCCGCGGCCAGGGCGGCCACCGAGATCACCACCGTGCCCCAGGTGCCCACCCCCACCCCGAAGATCTTGCGGAGCAGCGAGGAAGCCCCCATGAGCAGGATGGCCCCACCCATCATGATGAGGATGGGCAGGATGCTCAGGTAGTTGATGTGGGGGGTGTGAAAGGCGGCGGTCGTCGAGGTGGCGGCGGCCAGGAGGTTGGCGTGCATCACGGCTGACCTCCCGTTCCGGTGCTCGCCGTCGACGAGGCGATCCGGCCGGTGGCCGCCGGTGGCTGCCGGGTGTGGGTGACCTGGTCAACATGGGCGAGCAGCTGGTTGACCGACGGGGTGATCCGGTCGAGCACCGGCTTGGGGTACACGCCGAGGAACACGATGATGACGATGAGCGGCACCATGATCAGCCGCTCGTTCCAGCCCAGGTCGCGCATCTTCTCGCTGTCACGATCGGGCTTGCCGTGGAAGACCTGTTGGTACATCCAGAGCAGGTACACCGCGGCCAGCACGGTACCGACGGTGGCCGCGATCGCCCACCACCGGTGGACGAGGAAGGTGCCCGACAGGATGAGGAACTCACCCACGAAGCCGTTCAGGCCCGGCAGTCCGATGGAAGCCATGACGAAGACGGTGAAGATGCCGGCCATCACCGGAGCGGACCACTGGAGCCCGCGGAGCTGGTTCACCTGCCACGTCTTGCGGCGCTCGTAGATCCACCCGATGAGGATGAACATGGCGGCGATGATCAAGCCGTGGTTGACCATCTGGAGGACGCCACCCGTGACCGCCTGGGTGGTCAGCGCGAACGTGCCCAGGGCGATGAAGCCGATGTGGGCCAGTGAGGAGTAGGCCACCAGCCGCTTCATGTCCTTTTGGACGGAGGCGACGATGGCTCCGTACAGGATGCCGATCACGGCCAGCGTCAACAGGATCGGGGCCAGCGTCCTCGTGGCCTGAGGGAACAAGTTGAGGTCGAACCGGACGATCCCGTAGGTCCCCAACTTGGCCATGACCGCGGCCAGGATCACCGATCCCGCCGTGGGTGCCTGGGCGTAGGCATCGGGCGACCAGGTATGGAACGGGAACAGCGGGGCCTTGACGGCGAAGGCGGCCGTGAAGGCCAAGAACAGGAGCACCCCGGCCGTCCCCGAGAAGTGGGTGTGCATGAGGGCCGGGAGCTCGAAGGTGAGCACGCCGGTCTGGGACTGGTGGATGAAGGCCACGGCCAGGATGCCCACCAGCAAGAAGGCCGAGCCACCGAAGGTGTAGATGAAGAACTTGATCGCTGCGTATCCCCGGCGGGCATAGCCCCAGCCGCCGATGAGAAAGTACACCGGCACCAGGGTCAGCTCGAAGAAGAGGAAGAACAGTATGAGGTCGAGCGAGATGAAGCTGGCCAGGCACGCCGTCTCGAGCACCAGCAACCAGGCCACGAATGCTCGCGGATTCTTCTTCGTCCGGGCCCCCAGGAGGCATAAAGGGAACAGCAGGGCGGACAGGAGGACAAGGAACAGGGAGATCCCGTCGATGCCCAACGACCAGTGGATGCCCAGGGCCTTGGCCCACACGTGGTTCGAGGTGAGCTGGTAGCCCCCGACTCCGGCGTGGAACTTGAAGGCGATGGCCACGGCGATGATCAGGGTCACCACCGTCACCACCAGGCCGACCACTTCGTGGAACCACTTGGCCACCGACTCGGTCGGGATCAGCGCCACCACGGCCGCGCCGATGGCGGGCACCAGGACCAAGACGGTGAGAAAGGGAAAGGTGGACGAGTGGGTCACCGCTACCACCACAGCCGAGAGAGCATGAAGGCGAGGACGCCGACCACCCCGAGCACGATGGCCAGGGCGTAGTTACGGACGTACCCCGACTGGGCCTTGCGGACGACGCCGCCGGTCCGGCGCACCAGGGTGCCCACCCCGTTGACGGCGCCGTCGATGATGCCGTCCTCGACCACCGTGGCCGAGAACTCGGCCAAACGGGTCCCGGTCCGGCTGAAGAGGAAGTCCAAGGCGGCGTCGATGAACCACCACCGCCGCAGGAACGTGGGCTCGAGCTCGGGGCGATCGGCTCGGCGCGTCCACAAGGCGAGGGCGATGACCACGCCGATGACGGCGATCACCGCGTCGGTGATGGCCAGCTCCCACTGGACCCCGGTGCTCTCGTGGGCGTTGTACAGGTTGGAGCCGAACACGGGGTCCACCCACTTCAGCAAGTTGTAGTGGGTCGTCCACGGAAAGCTCAACACGCCGCCGAAGAAGGACAGGATGGCGAGGATGATCAAGGGGACGCGCATCGGCCACGGCGACTCGTGAGGGGGCTCGGTGATGGGGCCGTCGGCGTGCACGCCGGGGTCGCCGGGGTCAATGGGCTGCTTGTTCCAGCGGTCCTTGCCGAAGAAGGCCAGTCCGGACAGCCGGCTCATGTAGTACGCGGTGAGGAGGGCGGTCAGGAGGCCCACCACCCACAGGCCCGGGTGCCGAGCCCAGGCAGCGTCGAGCACGTCGCCCTTGGCCCAGAATCCCGACAGCGGAGGTATGCCGGCTATGGCCAGCCAGCCCACGGTGAAGGTCCAGAAGGTGAGCTGGATGTACCTGCGCAGGTTGCCCATCCGCTTCAGATCCTGTTCGTCGTGGAGTCCGTGGATGACCGAGCCGGCCCCCAGGAACAAGAGGCCCTTGAAGAAGGCGT
>DASXMT010000273.1:0-6535 GCA_036495505.1 Acidimicrobiales bacterium
AGACGACGATCAAGCGCACCGTCCGAACCGTGTCGGTCTTCTTTCATCCCGACCTGGTTCCGGAGCCCGGCGACACCGCCCGCATCCTGGCTGCCGCGCCGGTGATCCGAGAGATGATCCTCTACGCAGTGCGGTGGCCAATCAGCCGCCCCGTGGATGACCCGGAGGCCGACACGTTCTTTGTCACGCTGGCCAACCTGGTGGCCGCCGGTTTGGACCGGGAGACGCCGCTCTGCCTCCCGACCAGTGCGGAACCACTCGTTGCCGCCGTCATGGCCTATACCGACAGCCACCTCGACCAGGTGACCGAGGTGGAGGTATGTCGGTCCGTCGGCCTGTCCGATCGGACGCTACGGCGTCGGTTCGTGGCCGCCACCGGGATGACGTGGCGGAGCTACCTGCTTCAGAGCCGGTTCCTCCGGGCCATGGCCCTCCTGGCCGAACCGGGTCCCACGGTCATCGAGGTGGCCACTGCGGTGGGGTTCGAGAGCCTGAGCGCGTTCTCCCGGGGCTTCGCCCGCTATGCCGGGGAGAACCCCACGGCCTATAGGCACCGAGTGCTGGCCGGCGTCGATCACTCAATAAGCCCGAGGACATCGGACAGGCCGCCGAGGCGAGCACCGGCCCAGTCGACGACGGCGTCGCGCCACGGGTCATAGGTGTCCGACGCATCCGCTTCCACCAGCATCGGTTTGAGGCCGGCACCCGTCGCACCGTCGAGCTCGTCGTCGCTCCCGTCACCGACGAACAGAAGTTGCGCCGGTTCGATGCCGAGACCGTCCGCCGCTGCGAGGTAGATGGCGCTGTCGGGCTTGGCCGACCCGACGGCGGAACTGAACGTGCATGCATTGAACAGGGGCCGCAGGGGGGACCGCTCGAACGCCGCGGCCAGGTCCGGGGCGGCGTTCGATACCAGGCCCACGGGCACGGACCGCTCGGCCAGGGCGACCAGCGTGGCGAGCGCGCCGGGCGCCGGCCGCATGGCTTCGTCGCAGAAGGTCACGTACGAGGCCACGACCGGTTCAAGGTGCTGCCGGTTCGGCTCGATGCCCTCAGCGACGGCAATGGCCCGGAGTTGCGCGGCGATGTCACCGGACCGGCCTCGTATCCGGTTGCCGTAGTCGGCTTCCCAGGCCGCGGTGCAGCGAAGCGGATCGAGCCCGAGGGCCCCGGCGGCGAGGGCCAGCACGCCGTCGTGACGACTCTTGGAGAAGGGTGCGACGATCGTTCCGAACAGGTCGAACAAGACTCCGGCCGCCACCCCTTCAGTATGGGCCATACCGGTATGGGCCCTCGGTGTGGGCGCTCAGCCCAGTATCGGGTGGGCCTTCGGTCTGAGCCGATGGGGACCGTGTCCGCCGGACCGAGGGGCCCTGTCCAGATCCCCTCCTGATGTCCTGACCAGGGGCGGCGTGCCAATCGGGTTCCCAGCTTCAGATCCACAGGGAGCGCCCTCCAAGAACTTTCTCGGTTCTTCTCGACAATTTTCGGTCACTTACGAAGGTTTTCCGCACACCGGTTGTGATCACCCCCGGGTTCCCCGTAATAGGGTTTCCGTCAAATATGGCGTCCGATTCGACAGGCAGGCAGGTCACGCGAGCTGCGTCCACCGGGGGTGGTCGCACCTATCGCGGCCAGGCCCCAGCCAACTGGTACGCCGGTCTGGTCCTTATCGTCGTCGTGGGGCTGTTGTTGGTCGGATTCAGTCGCTATCAGCGCATTCATCCTGACTTGTCCTCTGCGGGGTCACCAACCACGTCGGACACGTGGCATGCCGCCCTGGCCGTCGACGTGTGCGGAAGGATGGAGCCCAATCTTCCGGCAAAGACCAGTACCACGACCGGTCTGACCACGAACGGCACCGGGGTCGTCACCATCTCGCCCAAGAACAGCTCTGAGTCGGGCGCGAACGCCACGCTCGGGAAGTTCGTGTCGGAATACCCCGGGCTCACCGTGACCTCCACCTCGCTGCAGTACCCAGGTAAGACCCTGGAGACCAACGGGCAGACCTGTCCCAAGGGCACACCAGACGCTGGCAAGCCAGGGTTCGTCGTCGTGGAGTCCTGGCCAAACTTCACGTCGACGACCGGAACGGCGACAAGCGGCAATCCCAAGCTGCTTAAGTTTGCCAACGCCCAGTTGATCACGGTCGGGTTTCTTCCCGCAGGCGCACATGTTCCGAAGCCGCCGCCCTCAACCATCACCGCCCTCATCAAAGCGATCTCGGGCCCACCGTCTACCACGACAACGACGACCACACCTCGAACCACGACCACCACTGTTCCCCCGACAACGACCACCACCGTGCCCCCGACGACAACAACGACGACCAAGGTGCCGCCGACCACGACCACGACTACTCGACCACCAACGGTGTCTCCAACGCCGGCCCCGCAGCAGCCGGCTACCGCCCCGACCGACACGCAGCCGCCGGCTACCGCCCCGACCGACACGCAGCCGCCGGCAACCACGGAGCCACCGACCACCACCACCACTACCGACACGACCCCGACGAGCTGAGCGCCAACCATCGCGACGTCGGGGAGGTAGCAATCGCAACATCAAAAAAAGATGGCCACAAAAAGCCCCCGCCCATCGTCGACGACCCGATGCTGCCTATGGGCTGGGACGGGCCCAACAGCACCTCTGTCGGTCAACTTCTCAGATTATTCTCAGCCATCTCAGGACGTTCCCAGGTTCGACGATTCCATGCGATGGCACTTCGATTCACAAGTAAGGGGGATCGCCCTCGGCGCAGGCCTGTAAGCACACAAGCGCCGAGGGCCCACAGCTTGTAGCGTCGGATTGCTGCCACTGCGCCGTGGCGCAAACGAGGAGGCTGATATGGCTCATGCGTTGGTCATGCAAGTCGAGCTGGCGGGTTCGCCCGAAGAGGCGGACAAGTTGTTGCACGAGATTGTGGTGCCGACGGCCCAAGCACAGCCAGGGTTCAAGTCTGGAAAGTGGCTACACGATGGGTCCGGCGGCGGAATGGGCGTCGTCGTGTTCGACACCCAAGAGAATGCCGAAGCAGCAATGGGCGTTCTCAAGCCTCCACCCGGAGGCCCGAAACTAAAATCGTCGTCTGTATGGGTCGTCGGTGCCGAAGCTTGATGGTTCGCACTGAACGGAGTCTCGTGGCAGTCGCGATCGACTGAGCGAGCATCGAGAGCGATCAGGCTTGCCGAGGATCCACGGTTGCGAGGCATCGGGCGATTGCCGAATGCTGGACGGTGGCGCGGTCAGGCGGGATGGCCCAGGGCACAACTGCCGCATACAAGATCAGTACCGTCGGGAGTGCTCGTCCACCTGGTTTCCTCTACCAACGAGCGGCGGATGATTTCCGTGTCGGCGCCGATGTACCTCAATGGCACGGGCGTGATCTCACCGCACAGGGCGCATGTCCACAGATGGCCTTGGCTAGTCAGGGGCACCGGCAACCGGCTTTTTCAGATGGGACTATTTTCATTGTGACTGTCGGCCCTTGCATTGTCTAGGTGGGTTGTCGAGGTCACCTCGGGCTGATGTGACCGGCATGCGGTTCAGCGGGACTGTCGGCGTTTGGTCGAACGGTGACAGTGCCTTTAGGGCGGGAATCGGTCGTTGCCCCACACAGTGCGGTGATCGAGCCCCGTTCCCCAGCCAGCACGTTCCTGTCTTCCGTCGACCTGTCAGTCAACGTTCCCGAGGCCGGCGGAAACTTCCATCTCGTCCTCGCGTTCAACGCGGTCGAGGTCGTCGAGTTCGGGTTGAGCGGTCTCGCCCCGGTCGGCTGCGGCCAACGCCCGGTGGACAGTGGACAGCACGACAGCGGCCAGGGCGACGGTAGCTGCGGCGATCCAGAAGGGTACGTGGACGTTGAATTGCACGACCAGCTTGCTGGCCACGAATGGGGCCAACCCGCCACCGATGAACCGTACGAAGCCGTAGGCCGCCGACGCCACGGGCCGCTCGACGGGAGCGATGCTCATCACCGCGGTGGTCACGAGGGTGTTGTTCACGCCGATGAAGATCCCCGAGACGATCACCGCGACGATGACGATGGTTTTGTGGTCGGCGTAGATGGCGATGAGCGCGATGTCGATGGCCATGAGCGCAAAGTTGCCGTACAGGGTGGGAGCGGTGCCGAAGTGGCGCTTGAGCCACGGGGCGCCCCAGACGGCGAAGACGGCGACGAGCACGCCCCATGCGAAGAACACGAAGCCGAGCTGTTGCGGGGTGATGGGGCGCATGAGGAACGGGCTGTAGCCGAGGACGGTAAAGAAGCCCCAGTTGTAGAGGAGCCCCACGACGCTGGTGACGGCCAGGCTGCGATGCCCCAGAGCGGCCAGCGGTTCGCGCAGCTTCTGCTGGCGAACCGGTTTGGGCGTGGCCGGCAAAAAGAACAGCGTGGCGATCAGCGCGATGGCCATCAGCACCGAGACGCCGTAAAAAGGGCCACGCCAGCTGATGCCGCCGAGCTCGCCGCCGACCAGGGGGCCGAGCCCGATGCCGATGCCGAGCGCCGTCTCGTACAACACGATGGCCCCTTTGAACCCGCCGGATGCGGAGGCCACGATCACGGCCAGGGAGGTGGCGATGAACAGGGCGTTGCCAAGGCCCCAGCCGGCCCGAAAGCCGATGATGCCGCCGATGCTGTTCGACGATCCGGCCGCGAAAGCGAAGACGACGATGAGAACGAGTCCGGCGATCATGGTGCGCTTCGAGCCCAGCCGGCTGGACACCCAGCCGGTGACGAGCATGGCTACTGCGGTGACGACCAGGTAGCTGGTGAACAGCAGCTCGGTCTGGCTGGTACTGGCGTGCAGCTGGCTGCTGATCGCCGGCAGGATCGGGTCGACCAGGCCGATGCCCATGAACGACACCACGCAGGCGAAGGCGACGACCCATACCGCTCTTGGCTGATGGAACGGGCTGACCGGGGCTTCGCCGGATGAAGTGGATTCGTGGGCGGCGGTGGCTTCGTGGGAGGCGGTCATGCTTTCGAGCCTTTCCGTACGACGCCCGAAGTTAGGACTGGAGTTCGCGGGTGGTGGACCATCTGACCGGCGACGGACCCCGTCCTTGCGTGGGCAAACGTCGGCGGCGGACTCATGCCAAAGCCACGTTGATAGCTGGGACGATCGACGCGGAGGGAATCCTCGTTACCGCTCCTCTGAAGGATCAGGCTAAAACCACGCATCTGAACAAACCTCCATCACACGGACTGCGACTCATGGACTGCGACTCATGGACTGCGACTTACGGGACTACGACGATGATCGGTGCCTCACGCTTGGCAACGAGCCGGCGGCCCAGGGAGCCGGCGAGATGGTGCCGCTTCTTCGTCGATCGTCCGACGACGATCTGGTCGGCGTGCTGATCTCCGGCGAGTCGAAGGAGCTCCGTTGCCGTGTCTCCACGGACATGAAGGAAGGCAAGCTCGACACCCTGGTCGTCTGCGTGGCGCTTGGCCAGCTCGAATAGTCCTTTGGCTTCCTTGTTGGCGGCCTGTTCGTGGAATGCAAAATCGACCGCGCACAGCGCGGCAAAGTCGGGTGAAGCCATGCCCACCCCACTCCCGGCCGTTGAGCTCACGAACAGAGCCATGATCCGTCCGCCGACGCGCCGGCATTCGCCACAGGCCCACCAAAACGCATCCCACGAGGTGTCGGAACCGTCGAGCCCGACAATCACCGTGGCTGCCCTCGTACCCTCCGCTTCAGTCGGCTGCATCGGGCGCTTCGAAGACGGGGTCAGTGTCATCGCTCGGGTCAGCTCCCCCCAACCCGTGGGAGCCCAGTGACCTCGACACGGGGGGATTTGCGACCGATCGGCGTCGCCTGTCCCCACGTCTCGGAACCGAGCTCCACGAGGTGCTCCAGAACCGGCGTGGCAGCCGCGAGAACGGCAAGCTCGTCGGCTGGCAGCTTGTCGATCAGTTGCTGGATCGCTCCTGCGCTCTCTCGTCTTCTCGCCCGGAGAAGCTTCAACCCCGCGCTGGTGATCGCGATGAGCGCCACTCGCTTGTCACGTGGGTCTCCCCGGCGCTCGACCAGGCCGGAACGCTCCAGCGAACTGACCAGGGTGGTCATCGACGGTTGGGTAATCCCCTCGTACATGGCCAGATCTGTAATGCGCCGCGGTCCAGTGCGGTCCAGCGTCGACAGCGTCGATAGCGTTGTCAGGCTCATGTCGCGTGCCCCCCGGCGGATTGTCTGGAGCACGAGGCCGTAGATCCCGGCCGCGATTGCACCTTCATCCTCGCTCCCAGCGGCGCCTCGCCCGCTCATAGGTTTGCGGCTCATGGGAAAAGCATAGCACATCAATATTGAATGTCTATGGATAAATATTGAGGTTCTATGTAGGCGTCGAGCCTGCTTCGTCCCATTGTGAGTAGGACCTTCACCGGGGGTCGGCCGCTGGCGTCCCCGTGCCGGAGGGATCAGCCCGCGTGCTCGGGCACCGCCCGGCGTCGGGCGGTGCCCGAAGGAGTCTCTCGCCAGCCGATACCGTGGCTCGGTTGTTAACCGTCTCGGCCCAGATATTCGTAGGT